>JAJNBK010000120.1 GCA_021155845.1 Nitrososphaeraceae archaeon | reverse complement strand
TATTTTTAGAGAATATAAAATTATAAGAATGTTTGATTGTTCATTCAAAATCTTAATAGATGATAATGCAAATCTATTGGTACCGTGGAATTAGAACATAGAGAAGCATTTGCATCGAATGCAAAATTGCCAAGCCTATCTATTATAATACCTACTTATAATGAATCTGAAAATATTCTGAAACTAATAGAAGCAATAAAGAGCAATCTTCCATCCAATATTATTACAGAAATTGTAGTAGTCGATGACAATTCTCCTGATGGAACCGGCAAAATAGTTGAAAACTATGTCAATAATCACATCAGTACAGATATACCATTTCAACAGCAATTCCATTTTAAAGTTGATAATAACCAAACCTGTTTGGTTAAAATTATCCATAGGAGAAACAAGACTGGTCTTATACCAGCTATTTTAGAAGGAATAGAATCTTCTAAAGGAGAGGATATCTTGATAATGGATGCTGATTTTTCTCATCCGCCAGAAACGATACCGCGATTAGTAGAAGAGCTAAGGCAAGATCCCAATTGCATAGTGATTGCCTCCCGATATATTAGCCACGGATCGATAGTTGGATGGCCCTATAAACGACGGGTTATTAGCAGAGGAGCAGCTAAGATTGCACGACATGGATTGAATGTACGCAATGTTACTGATCCTATGTCTGGTTTCTTTGCATTTCCTCGACATGTGATTAAGAATGTAAAATTTGATACTAAGGGATTCAAAATACTACTAGAAATATTAGTAAAGTCTAGAGACATTAGAGTAAAAGAAGTCCCCTATACATTTCATGATAGAAAATCTGGCCAAAGCAAGATGAATTTCAACGTTATACTTGATTATGCTGGAGCTGTATGGCAGCTATACAGATACGGACAGAAATCAAAACGGCATATACAAAAGAAAGAAGAGAAACGTAAGTCGGTCCTATTCTTATCAAAGGCAAGCAGATTTTACACCGTTACCGCAAGCGGATTACTAATAAATTATCTGCTATCATTTATGCTAGCTGATAATGATTTGTCTGTAGTAAAGACTTTGAAACAGTACGGCTCATTTGCAGGTATCAGCGCCGTAGGTGCTACTATTCAATTATTGCTATTATATCTGTTAGTATTAGAATATGGATTACAATACAGAGTATCATTAATCCTAGCAGTTGCAATTGCATCTATGAGTAACTTTTTACTCAACAAAAAATGGACCTTCCGAGAGAGTTTATTGGAGTGACTCTATAATTCACTATCCAGAGTACTCTATTGATTCCATTGGATTTTAAAAACATGCTTCAAATTATCACTTCTTTTAATTAGTTTAATAACATATTAACAAAGTACATAAAATTGTCCTTTTATTGGGTATGGTATAGGAGAGAGACACACTTTATTTATATTATTTATTTGAAAGCTTGAAAGGAAATGCCGCGGCTTGTGCTTTTCTTTATTGCCTGGTCTTGTCTCATGGGAGCGGTTAGAAGTGAGCAAAATATATCAAAATGTATCTATTGTCAAGATCCTTTATCATTTTAGATGTTTAAAGACATAATATTACAATACATCATTCATAGCCATTTTAGATCAGGTTTTTATATTTCAATAGTAACTTCCAGATAAAATGGGTCGGGTAGATAAAGGAGTTAACTGTAGTATTCAGGGCTGTGACCAAACGGCTCAACGATCAATGAGTGGAAGCAAAGCGAGTATGGCATTAAATTTGGATCTCGATTCAACTAGTAAAAGAATTTATCTTTGTAAAGCACACTACAGAGAATGGAAAAAGGCTTCCAAAAACGAACGCGAAAATGAACGAGCACGATGGGATTAACTGCAATCCAGAGTCTTTCGTTATATTATTTATTAATCGAAAATAAATATGATCGTATTGGATACGTATTGGATATAGAAATGAAAAGAAGATTACAATAACAGGAATAATATATTTTATATTCTACTTTGCTTTTTTATCATCAGCAGAGATGAACAGGCTTTTCTGACTATCTCTTCAATAGTTAAATAATCAAAAGCCTTTAATTCGGCTGAACTACTTCCCTGTTCAAGAAATTATATGCGCTTGCTTCATCTTCATTCAGATTTCATTGAATATGAACCCATATCTAAAGAAATTAAAGATGCAGAGGAAAATATCTCTGGATCTAAAGTTCGATTTGAAGATCTTGTTGTTACATTTATAGCTGTAGAACATGGAGATGATGAAAGTATAGCAAAGGCTGCAGTTGATGAAATAAAGAAATATCTTGACACTGTCAAAAGTAAAAAAATACTTATTTATCCGTATGCCCATCTTAGTTCTGACCTTGCCTCTCCTAAATATGCCTATGAACTTTTAAAATTGACAGAGAGAATGGCAAAAGACATGAAACTCTATGTAAGTCGGGCGCCTTTTGGCTGGACAAAGGCATTTAATATCAAAGTCAAGGGACACCCTTTGGCAGAAAGTGCCAAAGTGTTAAGAAAGCAAAGTGCTTCTAGTATTATTTCTGGTAAGAGTAGAGGTGAGAAGAATAACACTGCTGATATTGAATATGGAGAGCAACTCTCAACCGCTCTAAATTTAGAAGAAAAACAGCAATCATTTTGGTATATTCTCAACCCTGAAGGGGAATTGTCTCCTGTGAGTACATATAGATTCAAAAAACAAGAACAAAACCTGCACATCCTTGCCAATTATGAGATAGCCAAGAAAAGGACAGTAGAGGAAGTACCTTCCCATGTTAAACTAATGAAAAAGATGTCGATAGCAGATTATGAACCAGCCTCCGATCTCGGAAATATGAGGTTCTATCCAAAGGGTAGATTAATGAAGTCACTGATTGAGCAATATGTAACGAAAAAAGTAATGGAATATGGAGGTATAGAAGTTGAGACTCCTATAATGTATGATTCTAAACATCCGTCTATGGAAAGTTACTTTAACCGATTTCCTGCCCGTCAGTATAATATAATAGCAGATAATAAGCAACTTTTTTTGAGATTCGCTGCTTGCTTTGGTCAATTTTTGATGGCAAAGGACTTTCAGATATCATATAAGCATCTTCCATTAAAGCTGTATGAACTTACTAGGTACAGTTTTAGAAGGGAAAAAAGTGGTGAATTAGTTGGTTTAAGACGTTTGAGAGCTTTTAGTATGCCTGATTGCCATGCCCTTTGTCGAGATTTAAATCAAGCCAAAGAAGAATTTCTGAAGAGATTAGAATTATCGATTACTGTATTAAATGAATTGGGATTGTCTACAAAAGATGATATAGAGATGGCAATACGATTTACAGAGGATTTTTACAATGAAAATAAGGATTTTATAAATACGATCGTCGCCCGCTTCGGTAAGTCCATTATGGTTGAGATGTGGAAAGATCGATTCTTTTATTTCACATTAAAGTGGGAGTTTAATTTCATCGATAACTCAGAGAAGGCTGCTGCGCTATCTACAGATCAGATAGATGTGGAAAATGGCAGTCGCTATAATATTGAGTTTGTTGATGAAGATGGTAGTCGCAAGAACCCTATCATATTACATAATTCACCTAGTGGTGCAGTAGAACGAATAATCTACGCATTGCTGGAAAGATCGGCTAAAATTTCAAAAGCTGGTGGAATAGCTTCATTTCCTCTCTGGCTAACCCATACCCAAGTCCGTATTATACCAGTTGGTAAGCAGCATACAGAGCTTTGTGAAAAAATAGCAACAGAGCTTTCAAGTAAACAGATTAGAACAGACATTGACGATAGAGAGGAGTCGGTTGGAAAAAAAATCAGAGAATCAGAGACAGAATGGATTCGTTATACTTTGGTGATTGGTGATAAAGAATTGCAGAGTGAAAAATTTACAGTTAGAGATAGAAATGAAAAAAAACAACGCCAGGATGTTAAATTAGAAGAACTTATTAGCGAAATAAAGAGCCAGACTAATAACAAACCTTATCTCCCATTAAATCTTCCAAGAAATCTCTCAAATAGACCGCAGATTATGGTATAGCCACTATGATGCTAGATAATAGAAAAGTTAATAATGCAATATATTTGGTAATTATACTATTAATATTTCTCAAGGCGTATGGATGAGCAGATTGTACCATTATGATTATACACTCATAAACATATATCAGAATGTGTAGGAAAGAATATTGTCAATAGAACTATTCACAATCCTTTCTTACAGACGTAAGAATGCTAAAGATGTGTATATATTTAGAGAGAGGGATAGATATTCAAGGTACTTTAACTGTCAGAACGTATAGCGATATAATATTAAAGAATGAAATGTTAGAAGAAAATTTTGTTCCTAAAGGCATTGCAGTAATAACTTTCTAATATGTTAATCTTCTTCCTCTTCATCTTTCTCTTCTGGTATTGATACTCCATTAGTGCCATTTGAATCACCTCCAGGAATTATTCTATATATTGCTCCATTGCCAAATGAAACAACATAGAGGTAACCATCAGCAGGACCAACTTCTATGTCAGTAATTGTACCTAAATCATTTGCAAATGTTACATCTTCTAATTCATCATTAGTATCTGCCACTTTATCATCTAGCGGATTATCAAGAACTAATTCTGTCCTGTCATCGTTTAGGTCAAAGTTGAATATTCTTCCTCCCTTAACACTTCCTACAAAAATATCATTTTCATACTGTACACCTAACTTATCTGAATTAAGAAATGTGATTGCGGTAGGAGCAACCGTATCAACCCACTCAAATTCAGGATCACTATATTTTCCTTTTCCTCCAAAATCTACTAAATCATTATTAGGATCAAATCCTTTGTAATCAGAGGCCATTCCCATTAACTGTTTCCATCCGCCATTAAATCCTGGTTCAACGAGATTAATTTCATCGCCATGGTTTGGTCCATTTTCTGTCTCCCATAGGTTGCCAGTTACAGGATCAAATCCAATTCCAAAACTATTCCGTATTCCATAGGCATAATATTTGTTTAGAGGATCTTCATTTCCAAGTAAACCT
>JAJNBK010000119.1 GCA_021155845.1 Nitrososphaeraceae archaeon | reverse complement strand
GAAAAGACGGAGGTCTTTGCTTATGACCAAAGATCCAAATAAGATTGAATCATTATTTTCCACTTTACCTAAAACTATAAAAATAATTGGTAAACAAGTCACTCGATCATATACGGTGAAATGGCAAAGAGAAGGTGCCGAGGACTTTCATGGTTCGCGTTTTGTATTTGTACTCGATACTGAAGAAAATGAAGAAAAATGCACCAATCCCATCATGTGATGATATTAGATCTTTTCTAATTCAAATTCTATATGTGAATAATTACCAATGCTATATTCTGTCATAAGGTGTACAAGTTGTATTGTCAATTGTACTTCCTACCAATATTGAGATAGCAAGAACTGATTTTATCGTCATTTTAGTATTTATCAAAAAATTAGATCTAAAATTGAAGCGCAAATATTATTAAATCATAATTTGAGAATTATGATTGAATGTTAAAGGAAGAAGAAGCAGCAGCCTCTACCAGTTATACCTACTCCAACTACTATTACAATGCATCCGAATACTGTTATGAAATGCTAATGATATTCTTTTAAACTGTATGCAGTTACTTTCCAAACATAAGTTCAATCGTTTGGATTATGACTCTTCTTTTGATTATATTTAACAAGTTAGAGGTTGTAATTGTAAAATTTTATACCGCTATGGAATTTTTCATTCGCAGTTGGATTAAGGATGATGAAAAAAGGAAAATATTTGGCATAAAGCTTATCTAAAGCAGCGACGGAAGATATCTTGTATATATAAAGATGGATTAGCATATAAAAAAGGATTTATCTTTCTTGCTTTATCATCTTTATTCTGCCTTTTTACTTCCTTAATTAATTAGCCGAATTGTTATAGACAGACCATATACTATATACTTTTAGTTGACAATTAACTTCTACAATCAGTAATTTACTGTCTGCTCATTTAGAATGTATTACGATACGAGATTAAGTAAAAACAGTTTTATTTATTTACAGTTAATTACAAATATTTTGAATAGTATTAATTTCGTTCTTCTTGGAGATCCCAGTATCGTAGGCGAATTAGGAAGAAAAGGCACAACCACAGATATTGCCATTTATGACAAAAAAACATCAGACTTTATTTATACGTGGACCTTGCCTGTCACATATCCTGACAAAATTCAATCTCTATTGCAGGCTGTAAATATTGCAGAATATGCTATATTAAATGTCACAAAATTGGACAAATATCTAGGAGAAGAAATTATTGCTTTAGATTACATCAATTTCAAGGATGGATTTATTCTCCACTCCTATGACGTCGACGAAAGTAAACTGAAAATGTTAATCAAAAATACCTCACTTTCTGAATTTAAGTTATTAGATAACATCGACGAATTAAAAAAAGAAATACCTCAACTAAGACCCAAATATATTCAAGGACCTGTTAAGATTGAGATAGATCACGCTTTCGATGTTAAAGGAGTTGGAACGGTAGTACTAGGTGTGATAAAACAAGGAACAGTCAAAGTACATGATCAGCTGAAAATTATGCCTATTGCAAAAGATATTCTAGTTAAATCTATCCAAATGCATGATGATCCAGTATTGGAATCTAAGAGTCCAGCAAGAGTTGGGCTTGCAATTAAAGGTATATACGCTAATAATATCAACAGAGGAGATATAATATGTCCTCCCAATACAATGGAAGTATCTTCAGAAAAAGTCTCCGCAAAATTTACAAAGAGTGCCTTTTTCAAAGGAGATATTACTGAAAACCAAATGTATCTGATATCTATTGGATTACAAATTAAACCCGCAAAAGTAAAACCAATCGAAGGAGACATGATTGAAATCATATCTGAAAAACCTATTGTATTTTTCCATAGGCAGACATGCGTGCTATTAAAGCCAGATAGTTTGGGAACCACGATAATCGGTAAAGCAATTATTCAATGAAAAGCCTTATCAAAAAGAAGATCTATCCAGATGATACAGTGTTGCAATTAGAAATACTGCCATCAAAGTTATGTACCTTATCGCAATACCATTTGCTGTTTTCATAGGGTAGTTTATTGACTTCAAGAATTCCCAAAATGAAAACAGATAGTAATAAATGTTGTAACTCTGCTCCTAGGCATTTTCATCCAGAAAAGAGAGGAATTAGAATTTTTGGCATAGCAGAGAGTTTCAAGAAGTCTAATTCAACATCCACTCTTGGAGGTGTTGTGATGCGGCGTGACCTCATAGTAGATGGAATCGTCTTTGGCAGTGCTACATTGAAAGGTGATGATTCTACCAAAAACATTCATGGTATGTTCAGATCCCTACAAAGAGATGATATAAATTGTATAATGCTAGATGGACTCATTATCAGCTTGTATAATATCATTGATGGTGAAAAACTCAATTATATTACAGGGCTTCCAATAATTGCAATTACATTCGAAGATTCAAGAGGTCTAGAAGAACATATAAGACATCATTTTTTAGAAAAGTCAGAGATGAAACTTGAGCAATATCGCAAATTGGGTAACAGAGACCAAGTCAGATTAAGAACTGACAAATCACTCTATATTCGATATTGGGGTCTGTCACTAAAAGGAGCATTAAATACACTTAATGCTTTTACTCTACAAGGGTCAATACCCGAACCTATTAGAGTAGCAAAACTCTTGGCAAGAGCTCATAGAAATAGTATTAATTCATAAATAATCACTCAAGATAATAATCCTACATATATTCTGATATTATCAATGAAGTCTATTGGCACATCTATGGATTCACTATAGGTAACTTTGTTTGCAATAAAGTGAGTATTCTCCGATGCAACAAATATTTTGAGCCATTGTCAGCGTTAATAGGTGTATGCAACATAATCGGAATGAAGTTATGAATCACTATGAATAGTTAATTAAAAAGTATAATAATAATAGTCTTGATAGATTCTAAACTCCTGGCCCTACTGCTGGGTCAAAGTCGGGATTTCCATCTCCATCCATATCAGAAAATTCTGTATCCATATGCTCATTATCGGCTTCGTTTTCAGGTCTATCCAATTCTTCTTCAGGTCTTTTGATTGTCTTTATGGGTCTTTCTTCCTCTGGCTTAACTATTGCAATTTCTGGCACATCAGGATAAGATTTTTCATCTGCTGACTCATTCATGGTGTGTACGTAGCATTCATCAAATATATGGATATTAATGAACTTTGATTAAAATCAGGAAGATCATAGAAGAAGAAGAAGAATATTTTGATGTTGTTCACCCTATGTTCAGTCAGTGATCAGTATCAGATAGCCGACGTGATAGAGAGCCAAAGGACAGAAGAATAGAAAACGCATATGAGAAACTAAAGCAGAAGGTGGCAAGTTAGTGTGCTGACAGAAATGAAGGATGACTAATACTCTGCAAATAATATGATTGTTAGATAAGAAGTATTATAATTAATGCTTAAGCACGGATAATCCTGCAAAAAAGACAGCTCTACACAAGCTCCCAAAGATCATTTGCATTGCATTTGCTATTGATAATTCATCTATAGATTATGTTCATAAAACCTATCAGTCCATTATAACATGTAAAGAATATTTGAAATCATAGTGGTAGATTCACCTGTACTGCGAAACTCTCTTAGATAGCTGATGACGAGTGAGGTTATTCCATGATAATCTATACTTAAAGTCATTATCTCAATGAAGCAAGTCATTGTGAACTTCAATCTCTATTAAAGCTTTATCTTCGATAAAATGATATGATGTTGCTTATCAAATTAGATATATCTTCATACTAATGCCATATTTTATCTGTCAAAATATCATCAACATCATTATCCTCCTATATTTAATCCTTGGCAGCAATAGCATGTTCGTTGATACTTTGTTGATTGTTTATCTTTGTCTTACCTGATGATAATGATTTATCTAAACCAAAGGAAGAGACAAAAGAAAGTATTTGTTGCTTTAACTTACTGTATGTTAATAAGTGTGTTTTTTTATATCCTTGTATCTATTTCTGATGGTGACTTCTGT
>JAJNBK010000118.1 GCA_021155845.1 Nitrososphaeraceae archaeon | reverse complement strand
GTCTTCTTCTTTCTTTGTATGATTAGCATAACGGATCGATTCGAGCCGAGTATCTTTGGGCAGCATTGATCCGCTATTCAAATTACTAACCGACCAATTCCTATTATCATATTAACTTATTTATTACTTCTTACCAAATATCTCACTGCTATACACCTTTTCATACATTATTGTCCTTCCTACCCTAAACTCAGTTATAGTAGGTTTATTCATTGAAAGGATATTCTTGGCTTTCTCATTATTAGCCTTAAATCATGAATAACGATCATATAGGCATCGGTTCATTTATGAGTTAACGATGAATGTATTTGTATTTCTCATACTGGTTAATCTTGCTATTCTGCCCGAAGGAAGCGTACGTGATGAGGGTGTATTTTTTACTCTTATCTTTATATTGGTTGCATTTATCATTGTTGCAATTTATTTGAGGAGAAGAAATAGGTAAATCTAGGTAAAGACTTTCAAGCACCCAAAACTAAAACTAAAAGTAGTTAAAGTATCATTTGTATTATGCTATACTCATGCTCCCTCTGGTAAAAACTAGTTCAAACTTAACACAATATTCAATTTGATTTTCTAAACAGATAGCGATAGTCTGAGTCAATATCGTGTCTCAACGCCCGGTAATCGGGTGTTGTATATTAAGATCATTATATTAATAATAGAACCTAGTGAAAATGTCAAAGGTAATATGTAGAATCTGTGGTCACAAAGAGGAATATCATTACAAGAAAGAACCAGTCGGTGATCTACCACTTCCCAACATAGGATGCAATCAATGCAACAGTGAGTACCGTGCGTGTCCAGGGTTCTCTAGGAAAAAATAATAAAATGAATGAGTTTCATTGAGACTATAATGTAGGGCTCTTGTATCAGTAATCTGTCTGACAGTTTTGCCTGTCGGAGTTTTTGGTAGGTCATCTACAAATTTTATTTCTTTAGGGCATGCAAACTTGCCAATACTATTTTCAATACACTGCATAATTTCACTTTTTAACCTACTTACGCCTTCTCTATCTCTGATACAATTTTCATATTCCTTTTTCAGGACCACATGTGCAACGATTGACTGTCCTTTTAGTTCATCGGGTACCCCCATTACCATGGCCCCTGCTGCCGCTGGATGGACGGCAATGGCAGCCTCAATCTCAACACTTCCTATTCTATGTCCAGAAATTTTGATTACGTCATCTGCTCTTCCCAAGATATACCACAATCCGTCGGAATCGATGGATACTACATCACCGTGATACCAGACATTCCTATATTTTGACCAATATAGCTCGTTAAACTTTTTACGGTTTTTCAAAATTCCCCTTGTCATCGAGGGCCATGGTTTCTTAATAACAAGATAGCCTTGCCTAGCTGATTTACCTTCATCATCAAATACATCTGCGTCAAAACCGGGGACGGGCAATCCCACCGTACATGGTTTGGGAGGCATAGATGGCACACAACTGACAATAGCTCCACCTATTTCGGTTCCGCCCGATAAGTTAATTACCGGACATTGTTTTTTTCCAATATTCTCAAAATACCATATCCAAGCTTCCTTGTTTATTACTTCTCCAGTCGTAGCCAAGATTCTTAACGAACTTAAGTCATAATTATTCACATTAGTATTATTTTTCATAAAAAGCCTTATTGCTGTTGGCGCAGCACCGAATATTGTTACTTTGTGTTTTGATATTAGTTTGCACCATGTGTCTGATTCAGGATAATCCAATGCGTCATCATAAACTAAGGCGGTTCCACCGATCATAGAACTCCCATATACAACCCACGTCTGCCCAGTAATCCAACCAATATCTGCGTACCAAAATAAAATATCATTTGCTTTCATATCAATTAAATAAGCCGTCTGTTGTGCAGCAACTATCATAAAGCCTCCATGGGTCTGTATCGTTCCCTTTGGTTTGCCAGTTGTGCCCGACGTATACAGAATAAAGAGAGAATCTTCTGAACTCATCGGCTCCGTCTTACAATGCTCTCTTTTCAACGGTGAATTTTTGATAAAACTTTTGTAACTGATCAATTTACTATTACCATCAAATTCTTCAGACCCTTTTTTTTCTAATTCTTCCTTTTCCTCAACGACAATTATTTTAGAGATATCTGAATTTAAGAGCTGTATCCATTGTTTCCTAAGGTTGATAGTTACGGAACGACGCTGCATTTTATTTGCGGTAATTAATATCTTAGCTCCAGCATCATTAAGACGAGAACGCACCGCTTGAGCATTAAACCCTGAAAAAATAGTTGTATGAACAGCACCAATCTTAGAACAAGCAAAGATTGCAAATATTGCCTCAGGAATTAAAGGCATGTATATTCCAACAGTATCACCTTTCTTAATGCCTGCATCTTTTAATGCACACGAAAGCAGATTTACCTCATAGGCAAGTTCCTTATACGAAACCCTTCTTGTAGTTCCATTCGCATTTTCAAAAATGTATGCAATTTTGTTTGGTTGACTTTTTACATGTCTATCTATTGCATTAGAAATAATATTGCATTTGCCGCCGGTAAACCATTTCGTATTGGAAATTCCATGTGATTGGTCGATAAGACGATCATATTTTCTGAACCATTTCAAATTGAGATCTCTATCTACTGCATCCCAGTACCATTCTGTGTTTTTGTTTGACTTTTGTATAAGTTGTTGATAACTAGTAATTTTATACTTTTTCATAAAGTGCAAAACATTTGAGTCAGCAAACCTTTTGTTATTAATATATGCAGGATTTTGGTTATTGATGATTGCCAATACTGCTGGCATTATAAAATTCCTATTTAATATTTAAACAATAATAAATCAAGAGATCTTGTACTTAATATTCTGAGCATAATTGTACTAAATACGAATTAATCTGTATTGTATAATTGATATAGTTGACATTGACATTAAACTAAACTGATGAAAATGAAGTTAACCACCAACTTCGATAGAGCTATTACATCCTGACTTGAGAAGATATGACAAGACAATTAATCCTTATATCAGAATAACTTAGATGGCAACATTGGAACCTGTAACACCCTATCTTCGTTCTCATAAAATTTGGAAGTTCAGATCCCATTGATTTGCTTAGGAATTTCATTAAATACTATATAGTGCAGCATCAGTATACAATGTCTATCAGAATAAAAGGAGCAATATTTGCAATCGTTGCGGCAATAGCTACTGTGGGAATAACATCCGGGCTAGCAAACTCAGCAATGGCCCAAGAACAGAAATTTGTTGCAACACTTTCAGCACAAGAAGAAGTTCCACCTACGAACTCACAAGCAACGGGTATGGCAGAAGTGACGGTAACTGGAGAGAGCGCAGAGTATAGCGTTAATGCTACAAACATACAAGGCGTTACTGCAGGACACATCCACAGCGGTAAGCAAGGAGAGAATGGCCCAATAGTAGTAACATTATTCAAAAATGAATCTCCGACCAACGAAGTATCAGAAACTGGTTCTGTAACAGCTGATAAACTGGAAGGACCAATGGCTGGAAAACAATTAACTGATTTAGTAACTGCAATGAACAATGGGACAACGTACGTCAATATTCATACTGAACAAAACCCCAATGGAGAAATCAGAGGACAAATAACAAGCAGCCAGTAACCCAGGGAAACAATGACTAAAAATCAGTCAGTATTTCTAAATCTCTCTTTCTTTTATTTTGTTATTATGATCGTTCATGTCTTTTATTAATTATTTTTTAATTACCACATTGCATAGGAATTTTATTCTACTTAACCAATGCCTGAATATTTTTACGATAGATGTCAAGTCGACGATTCTTCAAGAGTGGTAAAGATTCTCTTACCTTCATAACTCTAGATTTATCGATTTCTACGACATTCATTCCCTGTTTGTCTCCCATATCTAAGAGGACTGTGCCAAATGGATCTGCAACCATACTTCTTCCTGAAAAGATATTACCAACCTGATCTGGTGCGATTATGTAAGAACCATTCTCAATAGCTCTTGCCATAATCATTGTCCTCCAATGGTCCTCCTTCATAATACCGTAAACCCAAGCAGAAGGTACCACTAATATATCTGCACCATTTACTGTAAGAATTCTAGACATTTCAGGAAAACGAATATCATAGCAAATCATAAGCCCTATATTCCCTACTGAGGTCGAAACAGGTTTTTCTATGACATTCCCCTGAATCAATTTGTCAGATTCCCTGAAACCTAGGGCATTATAAAGATGTAATTTGCGGTATACAGAGGTTATTTGACCTTTATTGTTTATTATAACTGCGGTGTCATATACTTTATATTCATTTTTGTTTTTATTCCTTTCATAAACTGTGGCTATAACGCCGATCTTGTTCCTTTTTGCAGATCTACACAAAGCTGAGACAAAATTTCCTCCATCAATATATTCCGCTACATTATTAGCCAAATCTTTTGGTGACTGTTTTAGAGGCGAAAATGCCATTTGAAATTCTGGAAAGCATATTAAAGATGCATTTCTATCTGCAGCCTTGCTGATAAAGTCAACTGATGCCTTCAGATTTTCTTCTTTGTTCTCGGATGATCTCATCTGTACTAATGCAACAATTGAGTGGTTGCTATGCGTCACTTCAAATCAAAAAAGTATTCATCTATCAATATAATAAAACGTTTTCTAGGTGAAAAAACAGTATTCGAAAGCTACCAGAATAAGAAAGAAGAGAAGTTGGAATTGGGCAAAATGTTTGGAGTGGTTCAGGACCCAAGGTATTTAGTCTCTATGTAGGTAACAAAGTAATCCGGGTTATAGCCTTCATTTAAGGTATTATTAAGAAGCACTTTGGGGGCATAGACAGATCCATGCTGGTGTATTTTTAATCTTAACCATTCTCTGATAGGCTTGAAATTACCCCTCTTGATGTCTTCCTCGTAACCCTCCAGATCTTTGCGCATCTTTGACGCAATGATCGCTGAAACCAAGTTTCCCAAAGTGTAGGTTGGGAAATAGCCAAAGAGGCCACTGCTCCAATGTGTATCTTGAAGCACTCCCTCTGAATCCTTAGTGGGTCTCACTCCAAGCAGCTGCTCCATTCTATCGTTCCAGAATTCAGGAATCTCAGAGACGCTGAGCTCATCTCCAAATATTTTTTTCTCTATCTCATATCTTAT
>JAJNBK010000117.1 GCA_021155845.1 Nitrososphaeraceae archaeon | reverse complement strand
TTTAAGGAAATTTTCAAGATAAGAAAACCAAGCGTTAGCACAGATATGATTAGAGCGTATATGAAATGGAGTGATCAATTCAAGGCACTTTAACTACTAATTTTTCTATTGCTTGTAATTACTATTTGTTAAATAAAATTGAGTATTATACAGAGGATAGAGTACAGCATGCATATTGATATTCTAAGTAGAAGCCTCTCTCTCTCCTATTATTAGATGCAATATTTATATTATCAATATACTGGCAATTTAGCAGTATCTTCATATCTCTCTCTCTAGTAATATTATCTTGTTCATTATATTCTGTGTCTGGCTAATTTGTTATGGTCTAAGACAGCAGCAAATACATATTCCTTTTACGGTCATAATAGCAAGTATTCAAAAATCAGTATAATATTGTTATTAAAGATTTACATACAGGAAGATACTCGCTGTTGTTTGCTTACTGGTAGGCTGAATGAAAATATAGCTCCTCTTTCATCTGCATTATTCTCAGCCCATATTCTTCCTTCATGAGCTTCGATAATGCTTTTAGATAGATACAAACCTAATCCTGTACCTCCTCTTTCAGATTTTGAAGCAAACTTGGTAAATAGTCTAGGTAATATTTCTGCATCTATTCCTCTACCTGTATCTTTTACAGAGACAATCACAATCTTTTTGTCAGATTCTTCTTTCTCCTCAGCTGAAATAGTTATGCTACCTTCTTGAGTAAATTTTATTGCATTATTTAAAAGGTTGAATATGACCTGCGCTAGTCTTTCTTTATCTGCATCTACAAAGACATCCTGATTATTACCCTCATGTCCTTTTGCTTCTTGTTTTTTGTTAAAAGAGATTATTTCTGTTTCTAATAGTACTGCTGATAATTTTATATTAGCATTCTTATTTTGGTCATTTCTGATCTCATCTTCAAATTCTGCCATAGTATTTAATATAACTTGACTTAGATTGACTCTTTCTTTCTTTAGATTCAGAGTCTGACTTTCGATTCTTGTAACATCTAAAATATCTTCTACAAGGATCCGTAGCCTATTTGCATTTCTATTGATAACATGCAGTTGCTCTTCATATTGTTCTATATTTCCTTTCTTAGAGATAAGGACTTCACTTAAGCCAAGTATTGGTTGTATTGGAGTTCGTAACTCATGAGCTGCTATATTGACAAAGTCTTTCTGAGCAATGCTATAAGCTTTTAACTGTTCGTACAATTCCCCTTGCTTCCAAAGAGTATCAAATATAGATGCATAAGATAGAGCAATAGGTTTGCTATTGGAATATGCAGCTAATCCTGCTGCTTCGTAATAATTCTCTTTTGTATCATCCCTTAGTTCTATAATTAGAGAATCTCTTCTGTCAGCTACTATGATGCCTATATGAGTCTGTAAACTCTTATCTATGCTTCTTATATCAATCTGTGGTAATGCTAATTCTACTTCGCTTACTATCTGCATAATTTGTTGTCTGTCAGCAGGAATAAGTATCCTGACTTTAACACCATTTTGAACTACTTCTCTGAACAGATGCAAAGCACCTATACGCACCTGGCGGCGAAATGCATTAAGTGATGGGTATATTCTTAGAACTTCATTTTTTGCTGCTTTTACTATATTACGTGCAAGTTCTACTGCTTTTCTTGGATTTTCAATAATCTCTATTCTGGCAGGTTCAATCCCTTGCTCAAGCTCTCTTATTCTATCTACGGCGTCAGTACCATTTCTCCATAATTCTTCAAAAATAGAAGAAAAATGCTTTAGGTATAGAGTTTCATTACTAATTAGAAGACTTTGGAGTACTCTGCCTGATTCCATCTTTTCTATTGTTAGTGCTATCTCTTTATCTGAAATCCCAAAACCCAATGGTGGTAGATTTTTAATATGTTTTATCTGAATGCCATGGTCTAGGTATAGCCTCGCTAGCTGTAGGCTATCATGTTCTATATTAGTAACATACCTTATACCCTTATGTTTCCCTTCCTTTTGTTTATCTAATAGTTTTTTCTTTATATCAAAAAAATGGTTGTAGCTATATTGCATCCCACCAGAATTCAAGCAGGTATCCAGTTTATTTGAGCTAGCAGTAAGGCGAGAAATCTCCTTTAGAATTTCATCCGAGTTGTCTATTATCCTTGTTTTATAATGTAATCTTTCCATTACTGATAATGATGACGATGTTCCTTCTTCAATTTCTTTAATTCTTTGTTGTGCAGGTACTGCTCTGTTCCAGAAGCTATCAAATACATATCTTTCATGCTCTACTATTTCTTTGACATTGCTATAGATAATCTGTGATGCTGGCTTTCCTTTCTCATGAAAAGTAGCAGGAGCAAGATAGGCTGATTCACTTATGTAGAAGTTTCCTTTCATTCCTTCTAGATGACGAAGCTCATATACCATTGTTGTTAGCAGCTGTTTGCAATAAGAAATGTTATCTTTTGTAATTTCAGTAACATACCTGAGCTTCACACCTCTTTTTTTTGCATTAAGAAAGGCATTCTTCAGAGCTAAAAAATCAATAGCTAACGATGGTCTTGTATAGTCTACACAAGCATCAATTTTATTATTTGTTTGGGATAAAAATAGCAATACTGTATTTATTACGTTGTCGATACCATACACTACTTCAGTTCTTTCCTTTGCGTTTTTGATAGGAGAAAATGACGAGGGGGATGAGGAAGTTACCAATTAGTGTATTCACCTGTATGTATAATAGAATGTGTCTATATAAACAAAATAGTAAAATTAAGGCCATCTCCTTCTGACCTATTCCAACATATATTTTCAGAATAAGATGGTCTTAAGATACCAAAGAAAAGTCCAGACCAGTTATACCGGTACAGGCTGGGGTATAAGACTAATGAGAAGACTGGCAAGCGGCATGTGAAGTGTTTGGTCAAATATCTACCTGGATTGACGGACGCAGTATTTTAGGAAAGTGCTTGGATCAATTCGGGTATATTGACACACAAAAAACAAGACCTATGTCGGTCTTGATGGCATCATAAGTGAGGATGGAGGAGAGAGTTAAAAGAACGGCAGAATCTACGTATCTAACCCATATGTCCTATCGTCTGACACATTGGGTAGACTAATAGAGGAGAGATGAAGGCAAGGGATATGATGATGTTTTACATTAGGGCACTTCCAACTATAATCCTAGTAGAACATTTCAGATTAGGTTCTATCATACAAAAGATAAGCGGTAATTTTACCCCTTGTCTCCTCTCCATTATTAAAACTGTGCTGCTAAAACTATAATATTTTTATTTGGCAGGTTCAATAGTTTCTATGTGTGTGACAGACTCTCTACTAACTATTATTACTACTAACTATTGTTGCTAATACTGAGATAGATGGATTCATCTCTTATCAAAATGCAGCAGCAGCAGCAGCAGCAGTAGTAGTAGTAGTAGTAGTAGTAGTAGTAGTAGCAGTTGTTTGTTTTTGTTTGAGTACATAGAAAGAAGAAGAAGAAATCTGTCACAAGCGCATATGCATATGTGGCGCAGCACTATAGTAGGTTTTTTACTTGCAGCACATAGATCCAAATGGCAACAAGCAAATGATCTATTATTGTGCTGCTACTACTGTGTGTGCGCATATGTGTATATGCATAAATATTTATGCCATTTACTTTTAACTCAAAATTTATTAATCAATATCCCTGCATCTTTTTGAACACGAAAGTCCTTGATTCTTCCCAGTGCGTTTTGCACTCGCTAACAAGCCAGTCAAAGAGCAGCAAACGAGTTGCAGCCCTTACCCCCGGATTTTTGAAAGCATTTGCATTCTTTATTTTTCCTCTGCCATTTGACCTCTCCCATTTCATAAAGTCCTTGACCCAGCAGATAATTGGCATATTATCATAGAGACGACGATTTAATAATAATCGTTGACTGCTCAGTACATATATATATTCTCATAATAACTCGTGTTAATTGCATTGAAAGAGGTAATTCCAATCGGTGCTTCGTTAGCATCGATGGTAGC
>JAJNBK010000116.1 GCA_021155845.1 Nitrososphaeraceae archaeon | reverse complement strand
TTGGAATAATTCCCTGCCATTTACTGTAAGGTAAACGTAGCAGTCATTGTCTAGTGCATCATCCGTAGATACACCATAAACTGTAGCCCAAGTTACTAATTTACAGAAGCGATATGATGATTTAACTAAAAATATTGATGAACTACGATCTCAACAAGTCAATTCGGATATTGAAACGATAAACAGGCTTGACCATATTCTCTGGTTTCATTGTTAGATGTCACAGTTTGCAAGAGACATCTACTTGTTGTTTAACGTTCTAACAATCAATGCTACACCTATCAAAATAACAATTGTAGCGATAATAGTGAGATAGGTTACAGATTCATCAAGAATAGCCCATCCCAAAATGACTGCCGCAATAGGTGCAATATAAGCAAAGGTATTAGCTATTGGTGGTGTACTTATTTTAAGCAACCAATAAAATTCAGCAAATGGTACTACAGTACCGATCAAAATCAAAAATACGTAGGATATTAGCAATTCTGAATCTATATTAGAATAGGAAGGTAGCAGCTTAATTTCTCCAATCAGAAAACTAGGAATTATTAGTAACGCTCCACCTACTAGCGTAACCATTCCCGCAGCTAATAGAAAATTTTGAGGCAAGTAGGATTTTCCCGAAAAGATTGACCCCAGCGCCCAAAGCATGGAACTTATCAATAAAGATACGACTCCAATTAGACTTATTCCCTGACCTCCAATCGATGGTCCAACAAGGATTATCATGCCACCAAAACCTAGTGCCAGACCTATCTTTGCTGAATTAGTTATTTTATTGTGAAATATAAAGAACATAAACAACACTACCCATAAGGGAATTGTTGAATTTAGTAAAGAAGCAATGCCTGCAGAAAGGTATTGTGTTCCCCATGCAATTAACCCGTGTCCACCAACTATCAGGATTGCACCAATAACCAGAGAGTTTCTCCAAAGTTTGAGCTTTTTAATCTCTTGATTTTTTCTATCAAGCATATATGAACCCAATATCAAAACACCACCTGTGATCATAAACCTAATGCTAAACGCAAATAGAGGTGATATAGAATCAAGAACAATTTTGATAGCTATGAAACTTGAGCCAACAGTAACAGACAAGGTAATAATTACTACCCAGAGTTTAAATTGGTTCAAAAATATTCATACCTTATTGTGATGTAATATATTATTGGTTTATTTCTGAGTGAATCCATAGTTCTTCATAAGCAGATGCCTAAAATTTAGCTGTTAATTAGCTGTTTTAATATATTGCTGAGTATAATGATATACTATGCTAAACCTAACTCTAAAATCATTCGATGTTCATAAGTCCATTCATGGCAATAGCTTCAGAATACATTCAAATAATTGTCGCCGCAATATATGCAGTAACATTATTTTACACCATTGTCACATTTCAGCGCTCGAAGAGACTAGATCAAATCGCATCATTAGGTGATGTCATGAACGAACTCCGAGATGTGGAACGTGAAATGGCAAAAATATCTGCAGGATCTCAATTTGATGATGTTAGAAATTCATGGTCCTTTCGCATGTTCAATAGCCTAGAATGGCTTTCGTTTATGATCAACGAAAGAATAATTACAGATAAAAAATTGATCGAATACATCAAACCTATGATAATCAGTTATTATGAAAATACATTTCTGAAATCAGGGTCAGGAAAAGAAAAAGATTCATCTCAGTATCATTTAAGAAACTTTATCAAACTGTGAAGAAGCAAGTCTAGACAAACAAAGGTCAAGGATTTTCTATGAGAGATGGTGTTTAGTTTAATATGAATAAAACCTTTTTACCAGAGATAATATCAAATCTTGCTCCATGGAAAGGACATGTTACGGTATTATCATTTGCTATATTACCCATTGAAAGTAACGCATTCATATGACCACATCTATCATTTAATGCATAGAATTTTCCATCTATATTAGCAATTAGTGTTTCTTTTCCACTTACTTCTACATATTTCATTTGTCTATTGGCAATTTCATTTGTTTTTGCAATCTCTACATATTGCTCATCAGTAGCACTCTTGCTCATTGTCTAATGGATAATTATATGGATATTATTATTTATATTTAGTAATATTATTTTCGCCACACAAATTTGACTCAAATTCATTTTATATTTTTTCATAAGGAATTCTTGCAGAAAGTCGTCAGCTATTACTTGACAAAGCTTTTTTCATAACAATTTGATGAGGTTCAATTCCCCCTCCAGGAATAGTGGCAATAACTTTGTCAGTAGATGTATCAATTACTGATACATCATTGCTCTTCATATTACTAATATATGCCATTTCTCCATCTTCGCTAAAAGCAATACCATGTGGTCCCTTCCCAACAGGTATTTTACTTTTCATTATCTCAAAATTCCTTAGATCTATTTTAGACACAGTATCCTCTCCTAGGTTAGTTACATACGCAAATCTTTCATCTGGAGATAACTTGACGTATTCTGGATTTTTTCCAACTGGAATTGTTTTAATAATCTCATGCTTTTGAGCATCAATAACTGAAAGTGTATTACTATGCATATTTACGATAAACAATCTAGATCCATCCTTTGTAAAAGAAAGACCATGAGGAGTGACTCCTGAATCTATGTTCTTAATTACTCTATTCTCTGCCAGGTCTACTACAGAAATTGGACTCCACAGATTAGCAACGTAAAGTATTCTTCCATCAGGTGGCCTTGCCTCAACATATTCTGGGCCTGATCCAACCTTTATTTCGTCTTTTATTGCATTGTCTTTTATAACAAGTAGTTTGCCACCATATACGTCTCCTACAAATAGGGTATCATTAAACTCTGCAACACCATGCACAGCCACGTCAGTATTTATCTGATCTATAAGCGTATTACTGGTAGCATTCACAATGGATACTGTTCCTGAATCTATATCAGTAGTATACACTGTCTGCTGATCATCTGAGATTTTTATGTCATGAGTTCCACTTCCAACTGTAATATTTTTAATGGCCTTATTAGTTACAAGATCAATAACAGAAATGTTGTTAGATTTAGCATTTCCTACATATAAAAATCCTTTTTCACCACTGGCTGTTCTGTTATCATTTTCTATTTGTGCTGAGGCTGAAAGTATACTAAAGGGGAAGATAAAATATGAGGATACGGTGCTTAGTATAACAAATACTATAGGAATTAGAATTAATAGAAATAAGAATGAATAATTCTCCTTTTTCAATATTGTATAATAATTCACAATGTCAATATTAATTCGTACCGCCTACAAACGTGTGAAACCTCTTGAGCTATGTATATTAATCCAGCTTTGGGAGCTTATCAAGCCTGTCCTTTCATGGTGTCAATGTTAACTTTATTTATTAATAATAAAGGTTGATTAGTTTCATATGAAACGAAATATTGTTTTAGGAATTTTATTGACATTATTCTCAATTATAATATGTAATTCTAGTCTGTATACCAATCACATAGTTTATGCGCACAATTTTTCTATAACTGATGATTCAGCGTTACTTACTCTCATTGAACAAATCAAGGCTGAAACAGAGCTTGTAAATGCATATTTTCTAGCTAGCAATAGTATTTCAACTGTTGAACATGCAAAAAATGCCGCTAATCTTACCAATGGTCTCAATGATAAACTTAGACAAAGTACAGTAGCAGATATTACACACGTATATAATAATGGTTTGTATAATTCTACAACTCTTGCTTTAGTTGTTGCAAATCTTGTAGATGAAATATTGAGGAACTATGGTAGTGCTTATGGTATCACATACGATCTAACAAATATGTCAAATATGATGATGGCCATGACGTTGAATAATAATGATAGTTCTTCTTCAGGGCATTCTAGTATGTCAGAGAAAAATAATGCTGTGCTAGTCAATATATATAATTATCAGACAGCTCAAGTACTTTCTAATGTTGTTAATAGACTGTTTAATGACAAATTATCAGCACAGGCTCCAGTTAACGAAAAGGTAACTATTGATAACCTAGAGCAGAGTATTAAAGATCTAAAATATGCAATAGATAATAAGATACACGCTGAATATCTAATGGAAATTGTACATATGAAAATCCATCCGATGCTACAAAGTGCCTATGACTTAAAGTTAGTAGTAAGATAGAATATATCAACTCTAGCTCATAAGAGTAGTCACCTATAACTTTAAAAAAGAAAGAATAGTAAATGTAAATGTATCTCAATTATTTCATCTGAATAGAATATAGCTAAACTTGTCAGACAGAAAAATCTTCTCTTGCATTAGACTAACTTGATTATCCGCTCATTCTGACCAATTTCTCACTACTATGTCTATTGAGCCGTCATCTCTTAATATATTCCCAAATGGATGAAGGTTTCTAAATCCTATGTAACCACAGTGGTTATCTCCAGGTAAGAGGACAAAAAAGTCAAAGCAGTCTAATTTAGCATTTGCATCTGCATCTGGGATCGGAAGTATTTCAGAGTCGACCTGACGTTCACTATACCCACTTGGTATAGGAAGACTATGCTGTATTCCAAGCAGTCCAATCGCATCACGATTTTCCACATATCTATAGACATATTCTAGCATGTTATCTTCAGGATTGCGTAAATTGTAAAAACTATCCACTACATTTTCTATAGCTTTTCCAAAAGTAGTGTTGCTTGCAGCTGCATTCCTATCCATGGCCGCCCCCAAAAGATCCACGGATTTGATATTGAAATTGTTGTTTACATTGTTATTGAGTGCCTGATTATTACTTATAGTTATCAACGTACTATTAACTACTGCTGCCCCTAAAGAATGAGCAATGAGTCTTATATCTGTGTCTTTGCATTTATTTTTAAAATCGAAAATAAATTGGGCAAGCTTTAGACCAGTGTCTCTTGCAATATTTTTGGCAATTTCCCAGCCATTTTTATTAAGAGGTGTATTTGAGTCCCAGCTAAAACCAATCAAAGGTATTGAATAGTTATTTGCTACCAGGGATTTTGCTGTTCTATCAAATTGTTCATTTGCTGATGTTTCATCGGTCCATACTCCATGGATATATATAGCAATTTCCTTCTGATGAGGGCAAATTATTTCACCTTCTATTCCTGAGCTATTGTCATGATAATATTCATAGTCTGTTCTATTATGTCCAGAAATCAATTCTCCTGTTGTAAGATAGTCAAAATGTCCACGTGTGGAAACAATATCATCAATGCGATAGGATGTATTTGTTGTTGTTAACGTTAATGTCTGTGCCATAACAGAAAGGGGGATAGAGAGCGGATTTAAGACAATTATCAATAAACATAAAATAGTTAGGACTGAAATGAAGAGAAATAAATTTAGTGGTAATTCTGATCTGATAATGTTTCGATGCACTGCAAAATCTTGTATCATGACGTTCATTTAAAGATATTTTGTATAGGGGATGTACTAGGAGGTGATTTAAGTAATTCTCTGACTTGGGATTTAGTCCTATCATTAAATGACGACGGTACTTCTTTGAGTTGCAAAAAATAACCTTAAATTAAGACCACATATAGGAGAGTTGTTTGTATAGGTGTATTAGGTTGGGTGGAATAATTGAGTCAATTTTGGTGCGCATTCCACCGAACCAGTAAATTATTTTATCAAGAATATGAAACTAAGGAAGGTGAGCAGAAAGCAGTAGTAAGGTGTTTTTTCTTCTTTCTTTCAATTCTCTACATCATCAGAT
>JAJNBK010000115.1 GCA_021155845.1 Nitrososphaeraceae archaeon | reverse complement strand
TTTGAATGCACTAAGATTTTCTCCAATTACAAAAACAAGTAAAAAAAATTCTGCCAAGTCTAAATGGCTATTTAGAAATGTAGTTCGTGGTATTGCTGAGTATGGTAATTGTATTGGTGTTCCAACCGTAGGAGGTGAGGTAGAATTTGATCCCTCTTTTGAAGATTATTGCCTTGTAGATGTAGCGTCAATAGGACTTGGAAAAAAGGATCGAATTATTAGTAATAGAGCTAAAATCAACGATTTCATAATTCTTTCAGGAGGATCCACTGGTAGAGATGGTATCCATGGTGCTTCCTTTGCTTCTAAAACTTTAGAAGAGGAAAACAGATCTGCAATACAAATACCGGATCCATTCTTAGAAAAATTACTCCTAGAGGCAACGATTGAGGCAGCGGAACAAGGTTGTATAAAGGCTCTAAAAGATCTAGGCGGTGGAGGTCTTGCATGTTGTCTATCAGAAGCATCATACAATCTGAAAAGAGGATTTGATGTGGAATTAGGTGCGGTTCATACCAAACACAAAAACATGACACCAACGGAATTGATCATATCAGAGTCTCAGGAAAGGATGATGTATATTACTGACGAGCATAAAATTGATACACTAAAAGCGATACTTGACAAATATGAGCTTAAATACGCTATAATAGGCAGAGTGAGAAAGCATCAGGATCTTGTTATAAGATATAACGGTAAACTGGTGGCTCGTATGCCCTCAAAGCTCATAACAAATCCACCACTTATCATCAGAAAGTCAAAATCACCAACATATCTAAAAGAATTGCGCAAGAACTCTATAAGATCGAATATTCCTAATGACCTGAATAGAGTGCTTCTTTCGATGTTGTCCAATCCTACGATAGCTGAAAAATCATGGGTTTACAGACAATTTGATCATGAAGTTGGGGTACGGACTGTAATAAAACCAGGATTAGGCGATGCAAGTGTTTTGAAAATAACCAACGATAAATTTATTTCTATTAAACTTGACGGTAACTCCAAACACTGTTTTTTGGATCCTTATCAAGGAACTTTGGGATGTTTGTCTGAAGCGAGAAGAAATATTATCTCTTCTGGCGCTCAGCCTATAGGTGTAATTGATCACTTGCAATTTGGAAGCCCTGAAGATGCACAGATATTCTGGACTTTCACCCAAGCAATAAATTCAATAACTAATTTTTGCAGATATATGAAAATACCAGTAATAGGTGGAAAGGTAAGTCTATACAACGAAACTATCAAAGGAGCGATTAAGCCATCCCCAGTCATAGGTATGATTGGATTGATCGAGAAAGGATCATGGATTATGCAATGTGGTTTAAAGCAGGAAAATTCTATTTTCATAATTGGTTCTACATTAGATGAAATGGGTGCATCTGAATACTATGAATACTATCATAATATAATTGGAGGAAATGTTCCAAGGTTAGACCTTAGTAGAGACAAACTTAATGGCCAAGCTGTGCTTCATCTTATTAGAAAGCATCTAGTTGATTGCGTTCACGATTGCTCTAAAGGAGGATTAGCAGTAGCATTATCTGAAATGGCAATACAAGGCCGAGCAGGAATTATTATAGATCTAGATTCCATACCAAACACATGTTCAAGAATCGACAGCCTATTATTTTCGGAATCACACTCTCGTTATATTATAGGTACACGTAAACCGGACGAAGTTGAAAAATATCTTGCTAATATCGATGGAATTGTTTTTGCTCGAATTGGCTATGTAACTGCTGCTGATAACTATGTTATGACAAAAAAAGATAAAGAGATTGTAAAATTATCTATAAAAAAATTGACAGAAAGTTATGGCGAGTTAGGACGAATAATGAACAACACACAAACTTTAGATGCAACATCAAGGATAAAAAAAATAGACTAAAGCAGAGATAGCCATCTAACCAATCGATAATTGATAAAAATGTTTTTTAGTGGTTTCATGCAATTTATTGTCAGTCTTGGACTATAATAAGCATAAAAATTATGATTCATGTTCATTCTATTTATATGCAAATTCACTTTTAAAGAACATAGAGGAGAGGTGATAATTAAATTGGTCCATGAAAACTGTGGCGTAGTTGCCGTATTATCATTGAATGGTGACAACGTTATACCATTTGTAATTGATTCACTCCGTGCTCTTCAACATCGAGGTCAGGAAGCGTGGGGGCTGGCAGTACCAGGCAAGTCTCCTTTTAAACGGCTTGGCCTCGTTTCGGCAGCAGCTGCAGAATTTCCTACTGTTGTTAGAAGGTATAATTCATGTGCTGCAATTGGACATGTTCGGTATTCAACGTTCGGTAAAAGTACATTGGAAAATGCACAACCACTAAAGATTAAGGATCTGTGTATAGCACATAATGGTACGATTGCAAATGTACAGGAGTTATCAGGAATGGTGGGCGGATGCAGTTTTACACCACAAACTATGAGCGATACCCTTGTCGTAGCAAAGCGACTTGTAATGCATTTAGCGGATACACATGACATGACAGAGGCAGTAAATATACTCAAAGGTGAAATGGTGGGCTCTTTCTGCTTTACTTTTTTAACTGATAATGGTTCAGTTTATGCAGCGCGTGATACAAAAGGATTCAGGCCTCTAGTTCTAGGTATTCACAGAGAAACCAATACCTACATAATTGCATCTGAGTCATGTGCTCTATCTGCCGTAGGAGCGCAGTTAATCCGCGACGTGGAGCCAGGAGAGCTAATAAAAATGAATAGAGATGGACTACAGAGTCATCAGTTTTCTATAGATAAGCCACATGCTCACTGTGCATTTGAGTACACTTACTTTGCACACCCAAGCAGTGTTATGGAAGGAGTTAATGTCTATGCCGCTAGAAAGAGGATAGGACATTTTCTAGCAAAAAAATTTCCGATAACTGATGCAGAAGTAGTTATACCAGTACCTGATTCCGCACGGCCTGCAGCTCTAGGATATGCTCAGCAATTAGGTGTACCTTTTGAGGAAGGATTACTAAAAGACATTTATAAAAAAAAGGGATTAATGAGAAGTTTCATAGAACCATATCAGGAAGACAGAGTAGAAATCAATAAGGGTATAGTACCTATCCTTGATGTAATTGAAGGAAAAAATGTAGTTATTGTTGATGACAGCATAGTCAGGGGAACGAGCTCTGCTTCTATTATCAAGACCTTACGTTCTGCTAGGGCAAAGAAAATAAATATGTTAGTAACTTATCCTCCTATACGCTATCCATGTTATGCAGGCATTGACTTTCCTTCGCAAAATGAGCTTTTAGCTTACCAGCAGTCAAACGGTGATATTTCAAAGACCGATTTAGAAGCTAAAGTTTCTAGAGTCATTGGTGCTGATTTTGTAGCCTATAATAACACTTCTAACTTGGCTGATGCAATTGGACTGCCTAAGGAAGAGCTCTGTTTTACCTGTACAACGGGTGATTACTCCTCCCTCGGGTTAAAACCAATTTTCAAGACGAGAAAAGAAATGAAGGGTGAAGAATAACAATTATACTATGAAACACACCTACAAAAACTAGTTAATATTCTTCACATATCTTTGAAAATAGGAAAGCAATGATATTCAAAATACTTGTAGTCGTTAACGTAACATAATCCTCTTCATAGATACAGTATTATGGAAGGGTTAAGTTAATAATATTGATTTATGCATTTTTCTGTATGCGCTTAACAATAATAATGGTAGCTGCAGTCATTTCCTTAGCTGCGGCAATCATAACTATTTTGATTATTTCTATAATACCTACTAAAGATTATTCTATTGAGGTAGATGCAATGAAGGATGAGCAATCTCTGTTTGTGAATGCAAGAATTGTTCTAACTAATACAGGAAGACAGCCATTGACCGATGTTGTGGTGTATTATGGTAATCGAAATGAGGTCATCAAGATGATAAATCCTGGAGAGAAAATCTATCTCTCTCCGCCGGAAGGCAGCCGCTTAGATGTCGTAGAGGTTACTACTAATGAAGGTGTCAACATGACCAAAGAATATAGAAAGCCGATTAAACT
>JAJNBK010000114.1 GCA_021155845.1 Nitrososphaeraceae archaeon | reverse complement strand
ATTCTCAACAATGAATTTAGTAGCACGATAATCAAAATAAGGATCAAATTCATTAAGATAGAATCCATATTTTGCTGGATACGATCGCATAATAAATGCGGTAGAAAAGGCAATAGCCAAAACTGCAATTATTAAGAGATGTCTTGTCTGGAATTCAAACCCTCTTGTTTTGAGAAGCGTCCTACTGGTATCTAACATAATGATGAGAATTGATGTTTGTTCCTCTTTTTTAAGGTACTGCCAATAATAAAAATAAATTATATAAAAAGATCAGCGGATACAGATATCCCCGATATCTCGAAAGTTATTGACTCCTATTTATCAAAACAAGGATTTGAATAACAATATTTGAATAATAACAATATTTGAGAGAAAAAGATAAATCAAAAATAATAGTACAGAAACAAGAGATTAATAAAAATTATCCTTTTATGATCTATCATCAAAAGGCATCACATGATAAAAGAAGGAGAGAATGACAGTCAACTAACATATCACAAGAATGATCATTTACATGATCACTTCTTGGACTTTGACTTCTCTCCTTTCTTTGCAGACTTAGCTGCTTTTTTCTTTGCTGCCATTTTCATTTATATAAAAAAAGGAAATCGTATTTAAATCTTTAAAAAGAATGAAGTAGTTACATTTTCTTTTCTAATCATTCACGATCTAAGATTTTTGTTTCACATACTTTAACAAGTCGTCTGAATCTTTCTGCATCTTTTTCTGTTCCAACTATTGATCCATAATGCATAGGTATTGCAAGCTTTCTTGGTTTGATAAGTTCGTTTACTGCTTGAGCAGCCTCATCTGATGTCATAACATATGTACCTGATACAGGAACGAGTGCTATATCAGCATTTACAGATTTCATCTCTGGAATTATGTCTGTATCACCAGTATGATATATGCGTTGATTAGTTATTGTAAAAACAAAGCCAACTTTCTCGTCATCTTTTGGATGGAATTTTTTATTTGTATTGTATGCATGAATGATTTCGATTGGAATATCTTCTATCTCTAATTTATCACCTGGCCTTACACCTTTTAATTCTTTTACTTCTATTCCCTTTAATTGTTCAATGCATTCCTTGGCGGCAACTATAGTTGTATTATGGTTAATAACATGCTTTAGATCTTCTATACTTAAATGATCAAAGTGATTGTGAGAAAGCAGAAGTATATCTGCATCATTTTTATTCTGTTGTGCTTTTTGTAGTTGAAAAGGATCAATATAGATTGTTTTTTTGTTATCACCAACTATTCGAAATCCATCATGACCCATCCAATGAAATTGGATGCCTTCATAATCAAACATATCACTTACCTACTGCTATATTATGATAAATTAAATTTAAATCTGTTCATTATCTCTGCTATTTGCAATGATTAATCGGTTATTGCTGATTGTAATCACTAGCACATTATTTTTGAGCAGTCTTTTACGCAAAGCAGTATCGATAGTTGCAGTAGCACAGTTGTGCTTAAGTGCGTATTCAACTATTGCGTCATCAACGTGCCGTGATTTTACAATTTCAATCACTTTGAATCTGGCTTGTGAAATCTCTATAGCGGTTTTCGCTATCATGGAACGTTTAGGTCCAGCCTTCTGCTGTAAAAGTTTAAGCTCATCAATTACAATACTAGGAACCAAAATATTTAGTTTGCCTAAGTGGCTTTCAACTCTGTCCAACTGTCTTATAGGCGTAGACACAAGAACCATTAAAAAACTGGTGTCGCAAACAACATCCATTTATTAAACTGCCATGCCTGCGCCTATCAGTCTCCACCTATCTGCTATTCTTCTGCTAATCGCTACTCTGCTCTTAGGTATCAGGCATACTGGTTTTTTTAACTTTATTTCTATCTTACTGTCTTTTGAATTTGTAACTGTTCCGACGGTGGCTGCAGTACCTATATTCAATCTCAATGACTCTTTTACCTTTACCGGTTCAACCTTTACCATATCCTGCGTACCAACTGCTGTATCAAAAAGATGAACCTCTACAGTAATGTCTTCCACATCTTTTGGCAGAGTATTAGGTTTACCAACAACAGAGCCAATCAAGGAGTCACTTTTTATGAAAGTTGGATCTAATTTTGTTCCAATGGCAACAAGCCCTCCTGGTCTTACTCTTTCTACCATACCGGCTCCTGTTCCAAGTGTAGCGATAGTAGAATTAATTGGTTCATATTTACTCTTCTTTTCCTCTAAGAATCCTGGGCGAATCTCAATTTCTTCTCCGATCTGAAATTCTCCCTGGACTAAGGCTCCACCGATTGCTCCTCCTTTAACTTGCTTTATTGGAATACCAGGCTTGTTAATATCAAATGATCGCAATACATGCATTATAGCTGGTGCATTATTTGTCCTAAGAGGTGTTTTGATTGCATTTTCAATCGCCTCAATTAACGCATCAATATTGAGTTTGTGTTGTGCAGATACCGGAATGACTGGGGCCTGCTCTGCTATACTTCCTTTTACAAAATTCTTAATTTCTTCGTAATTATCCCGTGCTTTTTCATATTCGGTTAAGTCCACCTTATTCTGAACAATTACTATTTGCTGTATTCCAAGTACTTGAAGTGCAAGAAGATGTTCTCTGGTTTGTGGTTGAGGCACCTTTTCATTTGCTGCAACTACAAGAATTGATCCATCCATCAACGCCGCTCCGGATAACATATTAGCCATCAAACTTTCATGTCCAGGGGAGTCGACAAAACTTACAACTCTTATTAGCTCGCTCTGCCCTCCGCAATTAGCACAAGTCGGCTGTGTTGAATAGCAAACAGGAGGTGGACAGTCCTGACATTTATAAAATGCTGCATCAGCATAACCTACTTTAATTGTAATGCCTCTTCTCAATTCTTCGCTGTGTGCGCTAGTCCAGATACCAGTTATGGCTTCGATTAATGTTGTTTTACCATGATCAACATGACCAGATGTGCCTATATTGATGCTTGGCTGGTAACCAAATTCCTTAATATACCAGTCTGGTAATGTTTCTTTCCAGTGCAATAATGATGGTAAATTTCTAGAGGGATATTAAGGTAATTGCCTCAAAAATTTTTATTTCATAATGAATATCAACAACAATCTAAAGAAATTTAGTTGTAATATTTATTACTTCTTTACATCTGCAAATTCGTTGGTATTTGAAGATGCTGCTTTCTCAGGTAAACTGCCTTCCACAAGGGAACAGTTCAGTTGATATATTTCCTCAGTTATCATGTTTCCTCTGATTAACTTTCTTATTCTATTTCCCTCATTGGTATTCCTCATTCCTACTCCTCTAGAAAGCAAAACATACTTTTTCACTCCGCCATGCACATCTGGACGCATAGGGGTTCCTGATTTATCACTTCCTCCAGTAATCTTCATCTTACCTCCTGCAATGCCGATAACAGAAGAATCAATAATTTCTCCAATCTTTGAACCCAGTAATGGATTGGCTGCCCTATCTTTCAATTCCTGAGAAATACTTTTACCTTTGTTATCAGAAACAACAAGTTTAAAGTGAGCCATGATAAAATTCAAGCATGGTTATGTCTTTATTAATCTTTGCAGAATTGAAAAGAATAAAAACCTCATTTTACATCAAGTTAGTATGAACGTCAAGGATGAAACTCCAAGCAGGAATTCAGTAGTATGTCTTCGATGCGGATTCCTAATGACACCAATTCAAGTCTGTCATCTGCGCTGTCGAAACTGTGGTAATGAACTAACATGCTCTGACAAAGGCAGCTTTTGGTGATACTACGATAAAAGTTAATGCACTGGTCAAGTTCGCTAATGTAGCCCCTTCTTTTATAATTAACTTATCTACTCAAAAGGTATCTTCTACATTGCACACGTTTATTTGAGTCAATTGGAGTAAATTGTGATGCAACTATATCGGATGTCTGTCCCAGTTCATTTGATAATCGTCGGTCATACCTACTGCTCTATCTCTCTGGACACTTTGCTTCAAGAACCATAATACTATTTCTGACAAATGGGATATTTAGATTAACTCTTCATAATATTATATTCTTTATTTCTGACTATAAAACATCCTATTAGATTGAAATAAAAATTAATAATAATAAAAAATATAGCTTGGGTTTATAATGTAACGCAACATAATAATGCATGCTGTTCTTTAAATCCATTTTTTCTATGAATTTTTTATATTCTGAATAGCAAATGGATATCTCCAATTATCATAGTAACTATTATCAATAAGGTTCGTGATTATGTTCTGATCCGTACATTGCAGCACTATCTTATTGTATTCTTGGCAGTTACTTATAATCTGTCGTGAAGCAATCCTGCAAATTTATCCATCTGTTAACGGATCAAAGAAAATCATAACCATTTGAAAAATATTAAAATTAAATTCTTAAGATATCAATGTAATATTTCAAAAAAAATAGTACTATAATAATATAGTTCTGATTACACATTTTCAGTAAAGTGAACTACATTTACTAACAAATAAGTTTTCTTTGAACATAAATATTTAAACTCATATATCCTTAAAAATCATCATGGAAAAGAAATGGCCACGACAATAAAATTAAAGGACTTTACAATCAATCCTGCTCTGTTAGTAATAGATGTCCAAAATGGTTTTGTTAGTAAAGGCGGTTCATATGATCTCTTAGGAATGGAAACCTCCAACTATAAAGAGGTTATTAGAATTCCAATTTTTTATACTCAAGCTGTCAGGGAATCTTCTGGAATTGATCTTTTAACTAGGAGTCATAAAATTTTGCCAAAATCTAGAGAAGAGAGAATAAAGAAGAAGCCTATTTGTGTGAGAGAAACATGGGACGCAGAAATAGTCGATGAAATTAAGCCCTCTGAAGGCGATCATGTAGTTATCAAGAGAAGGGATTCAGCCTTTCACGATACTGAGATAGGAGTATGGCTTAGGAGTCTTAAGATAGATACGCTTATCTTTTGTGGAATAGATACTTCAATATGTGTAGAGACTTCTTTAAGAGATGCTTTTAATATTGGGTATGACGTAGTTCTTATTTCCGACGCTACAGCATCTAATAATA
>JAJNBK010000113.1 GCA_021155845.1 Nitrososphaeraceae archaeon | reverse complement strand
ATTTTGAGTCATGCTCATCTTGACCATTCAGGTTTTTTGCCAGTTCTTTTCAAATATGGATATCACGGCCCTGTATACTGTTCTGAGCCAACATTACCCGTAATGTATCTATTGCAAAGAGAGTATATTAAGAATACAGATTATGTTTCGTTATTCTCTCTGCAAGACATAGACGCAGTGGTGATGCATACCATTCCCTTATCCTTTGGAATGGTCACTGACATATCTCCTGACATAAGACTTGTGCTTGGCAATTCTGGTCATATAATAGGCTCTGCATTGGTACATTTACATATCGGTAATGGTGATCACAATCTTGTTTATACGGGCGATCTGAAATTTGCAAAGACATTATCTCTAGAAAATGCATCATGGAACTTTCCAAGAGTTGAAACGATAATCATAGAAAGCACGCATGGTGGCAAAGAAAGTATTTTTCCGCAACGCGAGGAGGCCGAGTATCGCCTTATCAATAGTATTAACAACACAATAAGTGGAAAAGGAAAAGTCTTGATTCCGGTATCCGCTGCTGGCTTGTCACAAGAGATTATGCTTCTAATTAATATGTATATGAAAGCTGGTAAAATCACTGAGGCAAAAGTACTTGTTGAAAAGGTCATTTCAGAAGTAACATCAATATATGAAGCCTATCCAGAATACCTTTCAAAAGAGCTGAATATGCAAATAATGGAGAACGAAGAGTCTCCACTTGAGTCAAGCCATTTCGAAGTTATTGAATCAACTACTCTACAATCCGAATCTGCAATAATTTTGGCTCCTTCTTCGATGTTAATTAGCGGTCCTTCGATAGAATATTTAAAGCAGATATCTAGCGACCCTAATTCTAAATTGATTTTAACCTCTTATCAAGCAGTCGACACGCCCGGTAGAAATATTGAAAATGGCAATCGACAAATCACAATCGGTGACCAAAGTATCAATATACAATGCCAAATTGAAAAAATAGAGGGATTTAGTACACATAGTGATTATAACCAGTTGATAGCATACATTAATAGATTAAGACCTAAACTTAAACGTGTATTAGTTAATCATGGAGAAAGAGCTAATATGCAGAATCTCGCTAGCTCAATCAACAAGATGTTCAAAATCCAAACCCAGCATCCGTTGGTACAAGAAGCTATAAAATTACTCTAACCTTTGATCATTTGCAGTATTATGATAAACATATACTACTATGAACAATAAAATAAAATAGCAAATTGAATAGGATAGTTTACTCATACTTATATGACGCATCTAACTGAAAAATATTACTGCTATTGAAAAATTATTAAGGTAGCCATTCTATTGCTATTGGACTACGGGGGTATTGATAAAGTATTTAACGTAATACTAGGACCATATTATTGCCCAAAAATTATCATTTGTTGCTTAAAGTTTGACCTATGATCCTCTTTCCTTTTCTGCCAAGTAGCAAACAGAATAACAAGTTTGAGAATTATAGATTATAATTAAAAGATAACTCACCACTTTGGATACATATAAATGCTGGGTCCTACATATTTAGAATTCTATTATTCTTATTACTCAGATAGATATTAGAGGAAATCTTACTTATTCTATAATGATAGAATATTAATATACTGTTTTACACTTTTTTTTAAAATATTACTATTAAATGAAATTTACGATTGAAGAAGAGAAAGAAATTATTATTTCAAATCGTATGCACCACGCCAAATTTTTACACCTGGTGGAGTTAATACAACCCGTTCCTCTCCCAGCCTCGCGATATCGCCACCAATTGACTGAACATATCCGTATAGTTCATCTATTGCCTTACGTAAATCTTCTACATCTTTCTGTGCCAATGGCGTAACTCGTAAAATAAGGATTGTTTGCTTCTTGGCATCATCTTTTATACTGGCTACATCGCTCATATCGCGCAGAGTTATTGCTTTCAAATAAATTGGTGTCTTTTGTGTCTGCATGGAATCCATTTATCCTATATAATTATAGACAAATCCAAAGGAATCAGCAAATAGTTATGCTGGTCAAAAGACATTAACAGACTGGTTGATTTTAAATTCGTAGTTGTTCAAGCTCGGTGTCGATTGCAGGCAAAGCCGATATTTCTTCTTTATAGCCATTGATCTCAACTTTTACTTTAGATTGATTTTCCCTAGGAGCGTCAGAATAACGCAACACAATTCTTGCTGCCATATTCAAGATCTTACTGTCACATTCTTTGCATCTCAGAATACATCTAGGTCCTACGCATTCACTTGCTTCCATTTTTATATCTCCGTCCATAACCATAGCATCAATCATATCATTTTCATCTTCGTCTCTGCCTACGACCAGCTTTGCTTCCATAGACAATCTAAAATGCCTTCCGATCTTCAAGAGTTCTACATCGTTGATACTTGGAATATTTTCGGTATGCTCCATAACATCTCTAATTCTTTTTGAAAATGCAGGATCTGTTAACAAGCATCCCCCTGCGGCATTGGGTGGGTCACTTATCTTAAAATATTTTGCTAGAACAATTTGCTCTTTGCGTGATCTTCCCTTTATATTACATAATTTTTCACGCTCAACCAATCCATCCTTTTCAGCTTCTGTAGGAGTTAGATGTTTTGCTGAAAGAGGCCTTAAGACTTTACCTTTCATTTCTGCCTCTTCTTCTATTATATGTAAAGCACGTTTATTCTGACTCATTGGTCTTTGAAATAGAACTTCACCAGTGACGACAAAATCTGCCCCTATTTTTTCCATATATTCTTTTGCCGTTTTGTACATCATTCCTCTACAATCAATACATGGATTCATCCCAGATCCATATCCATATTTAGGATGCTTAAGCATCTTTAGATACTCTTCACCATAATAAACGGTCTTCAAATGTACGCCTAATTCTGATGCAACTTCTTTAACACGATGACCGCATCCCTTTCCACAATCAAAATCACAAAATGGAGTCTTGATAGCCACTGCCTCAATCTCAATGCCCTGGTCTAACATCATACGAACAGCTAAATTACTGTCTAATCCACCGGACAATAATGCCACTGCCTTTGCCTTCTTCTTTTCCCTGACTTCTGAGGAATTTTCTATAGTATTGCTTGACATTAGTATCTTGGGATTATTTTACTATTATTAAAGTTAGTTCTTGAGGCGAATATATTTATTGCTCTCTCAGATTACAATCAAAAGATGGCAGCTGAGGGAATTGTAAACTTTGATTCATATGCCTGGCTTGCTGTAGGATTGTTTATCACTGGTCTGCTTGCCGTAATGGTTTATGAAAAATCAAGTTCAAAGACAAAACAGTTGAAACAAGAACAGCAGCAAAAACGTCAAGAAGTGGGATCTTCATCTGACATTAAAAGAGACTAAAGATGAACCGTTAGTTAGAGAAATATTTCTAAAAGAAGGTTTCAAATCACTAACTGCAATTCAAAAAAAAGCAATACCAGTCATTTCAAGAAAAATAAACAGTCTACTTGTTGCTCCAACTGGTTCTGGTAAAACAGAAGCAGCTGTTATACCAGTATTTACACAATTATCTAACTATAAGATACATCATAGGGGTAAAATTAAGGTAATCTATATCACTCCTCTACGCGCGTTGAATAATGACGTACTTCGAAGAATCATCAAATATGCTGAATCTGAAAATTTGCGAGTACAAATACGACATGGCGATACTACTACTAGCTCTAAGAGAAAAATTGTTGAAGACCCACCGGATGTATTGATTACAACTCCTGAATCACTTGCTGTAATTCTAACAAGCAGTAAAATGCTTAAGGCACTAGAATGTTTGGAGTGGGTTATAATTGATGAAGTACATGAACTAGTATCAAATGAACGAGGTGCACATTTATCTATTGGTCTGGAGAGATTACAGGCTGCAAGTATTCTTCCCGTTATAAGGATTGGATTGTCTGCGACACTAGGTAATTTAAAAGAGGCTTCAAGATTTATTTCAGGAGTTAATAGGAAATGTGCTATTCTTATAGATAATTCTCTGCGAGTATATGATATAGATGTCAAGTTTATAAA
>JAJNBK010000112.1 GCA_021155845.1 Nitrososphaeraceae archaeon | reverse complement strand
GGCAATTAATATTATTGACGAACAACTACGATCTAGCCCAACTTATTTAGAATGGTTAAAGACTCAGAGATGGGATGGTAAATTGCCTCTAGTAACAGGGGGAGGAGGCGGAGGCACAGGAGGTACTACTCCATTTATACAGATTCCGACTGGTGGGTCTGAAGGAGGAGGAAATGCAAGTGCTACTACATCGAGATGAACTGCCGATTAAACAATAGAACATATGAGAATTAATTACATCAATATTTTATGTAGTATCATTTTTCCTTTTGTTCTTTGTTCCTTTGCGAATTCTTTACATTAATTCTAATATGATCAATTATAATGGACAAAGGAGTTCCTGGACCAAAGTTCCCTGTTATGCCTTCTTTTTCTAGAATTTTTTTATCACTTTCAGGTATAACGCCTCCGCCTACAAGCAAAATATCATTTATACCCCTTTCTTTTAATATACGTGCAACCTTTGGAAACAATGTTAAATGTGCTCCGTTGAGTAAACTCATAGCGACAGCATCTACGTCTTCGTCAATCGCCGTCCTTGCCACTTGCTCAGGCGAACAAAATAGGCCTGAGTAAATAACCTCCATACCCGCGTCTCTCAGAGCCCTGCAGATTACCAGCGCTCCTCTATCATGACCATCAAGACCCAACTTAGAGACAAGAACTCTTATCGGTTTTTGTTGTCGTTGTTGTTGTTGATCTTGTGTTGCCATCTGCTTAGATAAAGACAATTTGGGTTTAAAATCTTTGTTCTTTGCTGTATAATATTGGATGTTTACCTTATAGATTCTGAATTATGATAAATTACTCCAATGCTATATCATCATTTCAATAAATTAAATATAATAAAAAGTATAAGTCTTATAGGATAATTAAATATTGGCAATAGAATCATACTACCACTTAATTGATCGATTATTGTCTCTCATAAAGAAAAGTAAAATTACAAACAGTTCGAATCTCTATAAGGCGCAGAAAGCGCTTGTACATGATGTACAAAAATTTGTTTATAGACTTGTACATAGCATCTTTTTTTTGCGACCTCTCAAAAAGTTAATTGTTAGAAAGAAATAGACTTTAAGCGTTCAATGAATACAGCAGTAGTAGTAGCAGTAGCAACAGAAAAGAAAACAGCAGCGTAGGGTTAACAAAGAAGCGGCAGCAGACGAAGAGATTATTACTTAACAACAGTATATTATATTGATTTTATTTTACACTTTGCTGTTTATTATATATATATATATATATATATATATATATATTATATTGATATTTAGATGCTCAGTTTAAGCCCTTGCCTTGTTTTTTTACAAATAATTGAGTTTACAGAAAGGAATGATTTAGAAGACTCGGATCTACTGTCGAGAGACTTGTAGATGCATTTGTACATATAATGTGTTACATACCAATCAGCCGGCCGCTAACTAACAGAAATATCCTTTCAATTCAGAAACTACGTGCCACATTGACTATACATCATAAGGTACAGATAACCTCTTAACAGAGCCAGGAGGGATAATCGTATTGATTTAATTATATCTTCATAGTCTCTACGAGAACTATTTAATATTGACAAAATATCACTAAAGGGAATATGCTTCCAATTGTTAAGGGGATTTTAGAAGGCGAAAGACGTTCGTTGTCTAGAGCTATTTCTATTATTGATAATAATGAGCCTGATTCGAAAATTATTTTGAAACAAATATTTAATAAAACCGGCAATGCTAAAACATTAGGCTTTACTGGTCCTGGAGGAGCAGGCAAAAGTTCACTTATCGGTAAATTAGTCCCAGAACTGCAGGCTATGGGATATAAAATGGCTATACTCGCAGTTGATCCTACTAGTCCTATTACAGGTGGAGCTATCTTAGGGGACAGAGTCAGGATGCAGAATGTTCTAGAGGATGATACTCTCTTTATGCGCAGTATGGCATCAAGGGGTGCTATGGGAGGGGTTTCACACTCTCTTCGTAATGTGATCAGGGTGTTGGACGCAGCTGGTTATGACCTTATAGTTATAGAAAGCGTTGGAGCAGGACAGCTAGAAATAGAAATCTCTAAGGTTGTAAATATGACTGCAGTTGTGTTTACGCCAAATACAGGCGACAATGTTCAGGCAATAAAAGCAGGCTTATCAGAAATAGGCGATCTCTATATTATTAATAAAGGAGATTTAGCGGGAGCAACTTCCTTATTCCACTCTATTTTAGATTTAATAGGAAACACAGAGAGAAAACCAATCGTAATAAAAGCCTCAGCAAAGACTGGAATGGGGATAAAGGAATTAGCACATATTATTGATAAATTGTTAAAGGCTGGAATAATGCATTATAAAGAGAAAGAGAAAAAAATGATTGAATCAGAATTAAGAGATATGGTTTTAAATATGATTGAAGAAAAAGTTTCATATATGTTAATCTCGAATGAAAAATATAGTGATTTCATTGAAAAATTAATAAGCAAAAAAGTTGATCCATATTCTGTTGCTGAGCAATTAGCTGATGAGATATTGAGGTGAATATCAAATTATGCCCGTAGAACCAATTAAAACAGATTCAGGAATCCCGGTAAAAAGAGTTTATAATAAGAAAGACTTATCCAAATTCGATCTATTAGAAGAGGAACCTGGAAGATTTCCCTATACGCGTGGACTTTATCCAAACATGTATCGCGAACGTTTATGGACAATGCGGCAATATAGTGGGTTTGGGAGTGCAGAAGAGACAAACAATAGGTTCAAATACTTGTTAGATCGCGGACAGACTGGCTTGTCCTTGGCCTTTGACTTGCCTACTCAGACAGGAAGAGATTCAGACGATCCTCAATCCGAAGGTGAAGTTGGAAGAACTGGAGTAGCTATCAGTTCAATTAAGGATATGATGACGGGTTTTCAAAACATACCTCTTGATAAAGTTAGTACTTCTATGACAATTAATGCGACTGCGTCAATACTTCTTTCACTTTATATTAGTATTGCAGAATCACAGGGAGTATCGCCTGTTGATCTTAGAGGTACAACTCAAAATGATATACTAAAAGAATATATCGCGAGAAATACCTATATTTATCCTCCTAAGCCTTCTATAAGACTTATCGGAGATATGATACAGTACTGTTCAAAAAATGTTCCACAATGGTATCCTATTAGTATATCTGGTTATCATATGCGGGAAGCAGGATCGAATGCTATCCAAGAATTAGCTTTTACTTTTGCCAACGCTATTGAATATATTGAAATGTGCATTGAAAGAGGATTGCGAATAGATGATTTTGCTCCCAGATTATCATTCTTCTTCTGTTGTACGATGGAGTTCTTTGAAGAAATAGCTAAATTTAGAGCCGCAAGGCGTATCTATGCTAAAATTATGAGGGACAAGTTCCATGCCAAAAACGCAAAATCATGGCATTTGCGTTTTCATGTCCAGACTAGTGGTGAATCATTAACTGCTCAGCAAGTTGATAACAACATTGTTCGGGTTACAACTGAGGCGCTCGCTGCAGTCTTGGGTGGATGTCAATCTCTACATACTAATTCAAGGGATGAGGCATTAGCCTTACCTACAGAAGAATCTGTCAAGATTGCACTTCGAACTCAACAAATCATCTCAACAGAAACTGGCGTTGTCAAGACAGTGGATCCTATGAGCGGTTCTTACTATGTTGAATATTTGACAAATAGGATAGAAGAAGAAGTTGATAAATACTTGAAGAAAATCAATCGTATTGGTGGAGCTCTGGCAGCTGTTGAAAAAGGCTATTTTCAAGACGAAATTCGCAAAAATGCTTATCAATTGAAAAAGGATATCGATGAAAAAAAGAGAATTATTGTAGGCGTTAACAAATTTCAAGATCAGCACAGTGTTGAACCAAATCTAAATGCTATGGATACAGAAATCGAAAGAAGACAGGTCGCTAGGTTAAAGGACCTCAAAAGTTCTAGAGACAAGATAAAGGTTGATCACGCTATTTCAGCATTGAAAAAGGCTGCAGAAAACCAGGATGATAACTTGATGCCACATATTATTAATGCAGTAAAGAGTCATGTTACTCTTGGAGAGATAAGTAATACTTTTGTGCAGATATTCGGAAGATATGAACCTAAGGTGTCATTTTAAATTACATTATTTTATACAATCACCTTGTCTTTACGAACAAATACAAAGTCTCAAAGTGTTATGCATTTAACATATATACTTTCAAGTATCTTCTTGATGAGAAGATAGGTTAGATCAATGCATTATCAGATGCTAACATTGCTTCGCATATAATGCTCTGAGATTGTGTCGTATCTTGTCGCGCAATTGTCTTAGTTATAATGTCTATAAATACATAGATATTCATGAAAAGATGAAAATTTGATTCAGAACAGGCGACACACCCATAAAAACAATAGGCTTCCTATATCTTGAGGATCTACATTCTCAAGCAGGTCTATTTGTAAATTAGACACTTTTGACTTTTTCTTCTCTCACTAACTTTTGTACTGACCTGTTGTCTACTTTCTAAATTATAAATGTAATATTTTTATATCTCTAAATTGCAAAAGAAATCGTTGTGTTTTGACGCATAATTTTATATGGTGAATAGAAATGAGAATAGATCATATTGCGATAGCTGTTAACAGTGTCGATGAAGCACTGAAAGATTATCAAAGTGTTTTAAATATAGATCGACTTGAATTTGAAGTTGTACCAAATGAAAAAGTGAAGGTCGCTATGCTTGAGCTGGAAGATACGAGAATAGAGCTCATGGAGCCTACTTCTCCTGATAGTCCTATAAAAAAATATCTCAATGACCGGGGCGAAGGTATACACCACATAGCCATCACTGCTGACGATATCGAAAAAGATGTTGCAAAAGCTTCAGCAAAAGGAATGAAAATGTTAGGCGGATTACGTTCTGGTTCCTATGGCAGGAGGATTACCTTCATCCATCCAAAGTCTTTGCATGGTGTGTTGACCGAGTTATGTGAAGCACAACAAAAAGAATGAATATCTATATCATTTTGCACCATTTAGGATAACATTTTCCTATTTTTTAACTATATTGAATATGAAGTATAAGATAGTGTTTTATTATACAGATAAACCTATGTTCTCCGCATAATAGGTACTAAACGTTGTTATCCTTATGTTTTGCCACCTTAATGTAATATATAATATTTGTATAGGATAATTAATATCCAGTATTTGTATACTATACAGTAAGAGAATGGTTAATAATTGTGCTATTTGTGATTCAAAATTTGCAAATAAGGAATGTTATTTTTGTCAAAGTAAAATATGCTCTTCCTGTATAGCACCATCAGATATAACAGGAAGATATACTACAAAATGTATTAACTGTGATAGAAATAAGATAAATAAAATCAGTCTTCTTAGTGTAATTAGAAGAAATAAGATTATCATAGCCATTCTTCTAGGATTCTGGATCTTTACTGTTTATCCAATTCCTTTTTTACAAATGCTTGGTTATAATATTCCTGCAACTGCATTTCAACCTGTTCTTATTACAACTGCCATCATGGTTATTCCATTTATTTTCATGTTTATTGCATGGCAGAGAAGAGGTTCTTAAC
>JAJNBK010000111.1 GCA_021155845.1 Nitrososphaeraceae archaeon | reverse complement strand
GTCAATGGAACGATTTAGAGATTAAAGTAATCAAGCAAAATTATACAGTTATGATAAATCATCAAAAAGTAGTAGAGTTTATTGGTAATAGGTCATTGAAGGGATATGTAGGGTTGCAAAATCATGATGCTAAATCAAAAGTGTCATTTAGAAATATCAGGATAAAAGAGATGATATAATCAGATTATCAAAACATATCTGCCTTTATTAGATAAATAATCCTTCCTTATATAAGGAGTAAAATGAGAAAGCGAGATAACAATAATTGCAGTTGCTAGTATTAAGATAATTGCGATTTAAATTACCATACTCTTCAATTGCTGCCTAAAGTCTCATATTCCGCATTATCAACTACGACATCAATTTCGACATCAAGTTGCACAACTTGAAAAGGTAGTCCTTGGTTGTGTGCTATCCCAACAATTGCTTTAGCTTTAGCTCTATCAAGGCTACGCATCCTGATACACGTATAAAATTCATTCTTTGCTAACAATACAGAAGTTTCAAGTCATATACCACTTGAACTTCCTGTAACAACTGCAACATTTGTTGATTCATCATTGTATATAGGGAAAGCATCTATAATTAAAAAAATATTTAGCTTCGAATACATCTCTTGACAATTCTCAGTCTTGTTGCAAAAGAGTCAAATTACCTTACATATATATTCAATATAATTTTAAAGCGAGTTGCCTATTGGATAATCTTCATAATGATCTCTAATATTGAAGGAGAGCAATTAGTCAAATTAGCACGAAAAGCTGTACAGAAATACCTTGGAGAGCCTGTTGATATTAACATTGATAGCCTCGAAAGGTTTTCCCAGAAGACAGGAGTCTTTGTTACATTAATCTCTGTAAGAAGCAAAGAAGAACAGCTAAGAGGATGCATAGGTTTTCCTCTTTCTGAAAAAAAATTATATCAATCGATTATTGAAGCTGCTATTGCGGCAGCTACGCAGGATCCTAGGTTCAACCCAGTAGAGAAAGGAGAACTAGCAAACATAATTTTTGAAGTTAGTATTCTTACTCCACCTGAAGAAATTAGAGTTCAAAGTTCAAATGAATTTCCAAATCATATCAGGCTCGGAAGAGATGGTTTGATCTTGAAATGGAAATATGGTACAGGATTACTCCTTCCACAAGTTCCCATAGAATTGAACTGGAATATTTATGAATATCTTGAAAATATTTGCTTCAAAGCAGGGGCTCCCGCCGACGTATGGTTAATGCCGGAATCAAAGCTTTATCGATTTCAAGCAATTATATATAAAGAATCTGTCCCTAATGGGGCAGTAATAAGAGTTGAACTGTAGATATAGACATAATTAGAATAGCAGTATTACCATAGGTATCTATAGTAATGTAAACAATTCTATGTATTAATCTGTTACTTGAATAAGCCTCTATTTATTCATTTTACCTAAATAATTGTAAGATATTTGTGCCGCGTAATTGGTAGCTATAGTTTTTCTAAACATATTGTTGGTTATCCATTAAATACACCATAAGATATTCATTTAATAATATTTTATATTATCTTATTTTTCTTTAAAAAGCAACTTTGTCTAATAACGATGTTTTTATGCTAAAGGGTGATTTAAAAGTTAATATTCTATTTTTACCAATTAACAGTAACAATTGTATAATGTTTCTCTCTCTCTAATCATCAAACACTATTAGTTATGAGCCAAGAAGCAAATGCACCCTAAAGTCAGATTTTTTTAGGTACTATCACCTGAAATAACCTAAAAACAAAAAAGAACTATGAAAAAGGCGCTAGTCCATCTTTAGAAATTCGAAAAAAGGTATGATAGAAATAACTACTCGTTGGAAACCATCATTAATGCTATATTGTCTAATCACTTAGATGTTTATCGATTAATCAAAAACTTCATAGCCTTTAAAAGTACAAAAATGATAAAAGAAAGAGAAAGGGGAATAAGAAGATAGCCTAATCCCTTAGACTATTCGGACTCATTTAATTGCATTAAATTTATCTTACATATTATGATGTTGATATAATACCTTCAAATTCAAAAGAAAAGTAAAGGCTCCCAAAGTTCATAGAGATGATTAAGAACCTAGATTGTTCAGATATTAGAAGGATTTTATTGTATGTAATAATACGAGGCTGAAGTCATTCCTTCTTGTTTTTTATTCGAGGGCGATATGAAGGCTACTGAAGCATTAGCAATCAGACTCAAAGATATTGAATCTTTCCGTAAGTCCTAAAAAATACACTTAAATAAAAGAATACTCTAAAACATGAATATCTAGGGACACATATATCTTTGACTTTTACATAATTACAAACTTTAGGCAACTTTTACAGTTTTACAAAATATCTTAAAAAGATGATGTATATCTAAACTAGATGAGTTACCCATATTCATGATATACATTGTTTTGATTAACCTACTCCAATCGATGCAAATGTCGAGTGGTCGAATTTTGATCTATCGAGCATTCCTCGACCATCATAAATTGGGGCGCCACCAAGGTCATCAGGTGTCAAAGTTCGATACTCTGGATGATCTGCAATAAGCATTATCAAGTCTGTACCTTGTATAGCCTCATTTAGATTAGATGTCAGAATAATATTCTGTTTTCCTGATAAAGAAGGATCGTTAATTATCAAGGGATCATGGATACGAATCTCTTTTACTTTCAGCTTCTGAAATTCCTCAATGACTTTGTAAGTAGGTGATAAACGTGTATCTGAAACTCCACCTCTAAAGGCAAGACCAAGCAAAGTGATAATAAGTTCTCCCTTATTTACAAAATCTTTTTTCAAATGTTCTATTCCTTGCTTTTTTCTGTTATTTTTCTCTTCTTGTTCTTTTAGCAATTCTGTGGCCCGTTCCACAGAATAAGCGGGCATAGAATCGTTGATGTTTCTACTCATTCTAGTAATATTACAATCGATATTCATCCGATCTGCAGTATGGAGTATAAATTGAGGATAAACAGGTATACATGCACCGCCAACACCTGCGCCAGGTTTATGGATATGGCAGAATGGTTGGGAATTTGCTGCGTCCCTTGCTTCCCAAAAGTCAATACCTACTTTTTCGCAGAATTTTGCGAGTTCATTTGCAAGAGCAATATTTACATCCCGATATACTCCTTCAAGAAGCTTCTCGGTTTCAGCAGTTCTTATGCTACTCATTGCTATTACTCCTTTCTTAAATATTATAGAGTATATCTTAGTCCCTATATTGACACTCCTAACACCAGCTCCTGAGACTATTGCTGGATATCTCTGTTCAATATCTTCTATTGCCCTCCCTTCATATATTCTCTCAGGATTGTATATCATGTAAAAGTCTGTTTCGGCTTTAAAACCGCTTTCTTTCTCTAGAATTGGTAATACCACCTCTTCAGTTGTTCCAGGAGGAACGCTAGGATTCAGAGCTACAACATCAAACTTTTTCAATCCTTTTCCAATTGATGTTGCTACATCTTTTATTGCTGCCAAATCAGACGATCCATTTTTCGCTAACACTGGTACGCAAATCATTTTAAAATACGAATCTAAGGATGCTTTCACTAAGTCTTCATATATCTCAAAACGATTATCCTCTATACCCTTTGTAAAGGCCTCATTGACCCCTGGTTCTAGTAGATGAGTCTTACCTATTTTTGCATTTTCTAATCATAAACTGCAATTTTAAAGGCACCCGATTTTATTTTCTTTTCAATATGTGAGCTGTGTTCATAATCAGAATTATTGTTATTATTGACATCATCGCTTCTGGCATTGTTAATATTGGTATTGTTGGCTTTATTAATATCAGAATTAGTATTAGAAGTAGAAGAATATGTAGTTGGTTTCATACGACTTTTAGTTTTCATAAGAAGTATTTCATTATTATGTTATATATTATGCGCCTGAACATTGTTCTTATTTAATATATATGTAAAGGAGCTTGAATTATCCATATCTATTAAGCTTTTTCTATTTAATATTAATAATATGACTCGATATATTAAACAGGATTATGGATTATCTAATTACATATCTCTATGCAACCAAGAGTAATTGTTCAGACTAGATATCAAATTCTATTCTTTACTATTGTATAGTAACGATCTTTTAAGATGGTTAGCATCGATTTGTCGTGGGTATATCATATATTTCTTCTTGTTGTAACTAAGAATCAGTCATGTAGAACTACTTCTAAAATTCATCATAGGTATTTGCTAATTTCAGAGCGGATTAAATAGGTAAAGTTGTATAAGAAAAGATGTCTCTTTTCAACTACATCGTAGTTTATAGCTTAATTTGTATTTATCTATCTGTTGTACAATTAACTCAAAAGTTATTGTCATAATAGAATATAAATGAAGTTAAGATTATTACACTCTTCTTAATAATTGATTTGACAAACAAGGCTATATATTTTCCCTACGTACACTAATTGTTCGATTAGCCGAAAGAGAGGAACGATACATCGTATAGGTCTAGGTTACAAGTAAAGGCTTGCAACTCCCATGGGAACGATGAGTTGTCGTCTTAGGTTAATAGGTTAACCTACTTTGGAACTTATTGTAGCAGTCTTGCAGGGAAAACCACATGTCTTCGAGTGCTAGTCGGACTTTAATTTTCTTTTGACTAGTAAATCATATTACTACGCTAGTTCAAAGATGATTTTTTATTGATAGTTGATCCATCTTTTCCTCCTCTTTCTTTTTCTGTGATGTTCCAATAAAGTGTCATTGCGTTACTATTATTTTGTTAATATGCGAAATCCTATTTAATTATGATACACTTTGATGTTTCGGAATATCATCTATCTATAAAATAATGCAATATATATATAAAATTGTGACAGATAAAACATCTTAGAATATACAAATATCTGACTATCAAAAATTGGCTATACCTGCAAATCAATTTGACTTGTTTTATCAATATCTTTAAAAAATTTCAAAACAATCGTTTGCTTTTATCTGCATTCAGACACAAAAGTTGATTAAGTTATTTATGTGGTACCAAATTTGCGGTATAGAACTTTTCCTTCCCTTGCAACTAAAAAAATTCTATTCGGAGGAATAATTTCAAAATCCTCTGAAAGCTTTAAGAATTCTGGCAACGAAACTTTAATAATCGAGTTAAATTCACGATAGCTTACTGAATAGAGGTTAGGGTCATCCGCATACAAAGCTTTACTAAAAATTTCTTTGAGTCGACCTTTCCGCGTCATATTTTAGATTTTATTATCTCCGCTTCCACTGCGATGGATGCTAGAGTTATCTTACTTATAAATTTAGTATATCAGTTCATAACATATATTGACATGACATATATAAAATTCCTTAAGAAAAAGTAATCTTCTAATAGATATTTGTGGTACTACTAGTTTAAAAATTTCTTCTTTATTATTATTAACCGCCCCAGTATCAAATGGGATAATGAAAGATAAAACAGTTGTATAGATTGATAGATATTAAATTGAAATGCATATATCAGATTTGGCATCTTTCCACTTATGTGTGGAATAATAGCAGGTACCTAATCTCCTCAGTCATCTGATAGATAATAGAGCGAATGAAATTACATCTATAATTGATTAATTTGCATACTCCTAGCTTTTAATAACTTTACTACAGTTACTTGGTTATCAACAGAGCATTTGAAACAAAAAATTTAAGCAATTTATTCCCATATGTTTTTGTAGATACAAGTAAAGGTAAACTACACAATAAATATTAACATATGGCTGTCATCTCATTTCATACTATGTAGAGAAATGAAATGGGTGGAAGGAAAGAATATTTTAGATTTAAGCTAAGGATTCTAATTGGCTACCTTTAAGATTACGTGGTAATATAGTTATTTGCTATTGTCATTATCCAGGAAGTAACAAATTATAGATAACAGACAATACTTCTGTTCTATTTGTTAGATCATTATACTTAATCACTTGATATTGTATAATGGGAATGATATTATACTAACGATTTAGTAATACTTTTAGTACTGCTTCATAATAAAAAATTATATATAATATGTAGAGCTAGCTTTTTAAACTAAAATCTATCAATAAAGAAAGAGATGGCGGGTGTAACGGAGTTCAATGACTCAAAAGATAACTTAATCGTGAACATTAAAAAAAGAGATGGCAGAGTTGTTAATTTTACGCATTCTAAGATATCAAATGCAATTTACAAAGCACTTGTAGTGACCGGTAAAGCAGATTATCCATTGGCAGAAAGGTTGGCAAATAGGGTTATAGAGAAAATGGTTCAAAGTGGTTACGGATCTACTGGAAAAGTTGCAATTGCAAGTGTTGAAGATGTGCAAGATATGGTGGAATCAATTCTCATTGAAGAAGGTTTGTCTGAAACGGCAAAGGCGTATATCCTGTATAGGCATGAGCGGCGCAAAGTTCGAGATGAGAAGATGAGAATTCTAAATAAGAAGGTGCTTGATGAAGTTGATAAGGTATTTGATATTAATTCCCTTAGAGTTTTAGCTGCGCGTTATCTGTTACGAGATAACAATGGTGAGATCATAGAAGGTCCAAAACAAATGTTTGAAAGAGTAGCAATTCTGGTTGCACTTCCCGATGTATTGCATGATTCTCAATTGTTCAATTTAACAGGTGGGCATAACCAAAACATCGAAGAAGCAGAGAAATATTATGCAAAAATAGATGACTTTGATCTAAAATTAAAGATAGGAGATTACTATCTGAACAAATATCACTTTGAATCTCTCATTCGACACTATGTATCTCTAGCAAAGATAGGTCGTATGAAAGTTGGCTTTAAAGAACTGCTTAGAATGATAGCTGAAAGCAAGTTAAGCGTATACGAAGATAGGATCAAGGAGTACTATAATTTGATGGTATCAAGAGATTTTCTACCAAATACCCCAACATTGATGAATGCAGGTGCACGTCTTGGTCAATTGTCAGCTTGTTTTGTTCTTGATATGTCAGACGACATGTTTAAGATCATGAGATCATCAACTGATGCGGCCATGATTTTCAAATCAGGTGGAGGTGTTGGAATAAATTACTCCGACCTAAGACCAGAAGGAGATATTGTTGCTTCAACATCTGGAGTTGCATCAGGTCCAACGTCTTTTATGAGAATCATTGATACTATAACCGATGTAGTAAAACAAGGCGGAAAGAGACGTGGCGCAAATATGGGTATATTAGAGGCATGGCATCCAGATATTGAAAAGTTTATAACGGCCAAGACAAAACCTGGCGTATTTGAAAACTTTAATGTCAGTGTTGGCGTCTGGGAAGATTTTTGGAAGTCGCTTGTAAACAAGGATAACCACAAGTATACACTACGTAATCCCAGAACTCATGAGCCTCTAAAGCAGATCGATTCACATCAATTAATGGATCTAATAGCATTTAGTGCATGGAAAAGTGCGGAACCAGGTGTTATCTTCTTTGATAATATTAACAAATATAATCCAATTATAAATGCAAAGGGTGGACCTTTGCGTGCAACAAACCCATGCGGCGAACAATCATTATATCCTTATGAATCATGCAATCTAGGTTCAATCAATCTTGCAAACTTTGTAAAGCGCAAGGCAGATGGAATGTTTGAATTTGATTGGCAAAAATACGAGCAGGCAATAAGAGTCTCCTCCAGATTCTTAGATAATATTATAGATATGAATAAGTATCCAGTAGAAGAAATTGATATCAATACAAAGCTAACAAGAAGAATAGGCCTTGGCATAATGGGTATTGCTGACTTGCTATTCCTACTTAAAATTCCATATGATTCAAATGATGGCTATGCATTCATGTACAAACTGGCAGAAGCAGTATCATACTACAGTATGGAAGAAAGTGTTGCTATTGCAAAGGTAAGAGGACCATTTCCCTTATTCAAAGATACAGATTATGTAAAAGGTAAAATACCTATCGCAGGATATTATGAGTTACCAACAGAAACACATGCATACAATTGGGATTCATTAATTAAAAAAATTCAAAAACATGGAATCCGAAACTCTTGGACATCCACTATTGCTCCTACCGGTACATTATCTATGATTGCAGATACTTCAAATGGTGTTGAACCGATGTTTGCACTGGTTTTCGAAAAACGTGTGACAGTCGGTAGGTTCTTCTATACTAATAGGATTTTTGAAAATGTGTTGAAGGAAAGCGGTCTTTACAATGATGAGATACTTGCAAAAATCGCAAATAATTATGGTTCAGTTCGTGGTTTGGCTGAAATTCCAGAATGGATTCAGAAAACGTTTGTTACTGCAATAGATATACATTGGACTGATCATATATTGGCCCAGGCGGTATGGCAAAAATGGATTGGCAATGCCATTGCAAAAACCATCAATATGCCAGGAGATGTTACTGCAGAAGATGTCAAGTATGCATATCTCTTGTCACACGAACTTGGATTAAAAGAAACATAAAAGAACCATATATCAGAGACCAAATAGAAAAGATCTTTGAACAAACTAAGATCGAAGAAGATGAAGACTTACCTACCGAAACAATTTCAACGTCAATACTGCTGGATACGCCAGACAAATCAATGCAAGCACCTATAATGGAATCAAATGAGGATAATACCTGTCCATCATGCAAAGCAAGATTAATAATCACTGAAGGTTGCAATTTGTGTATTGAATGCGGTTTTAGCAGCTGCGTTTCAGGATGACAACAACAAAACACCCTCCCATTATGGATAATTAGCAAGTAGTAATCCTCTGCCAATGCTACTATAAACCAACCAAAAAAACTTAATTCCAGTTAAACAATTTAAGTTACTAACATAGGTGAAAATAAACTATGTTGGTACAACAACCAGTCCCAAGTGTAGTTTTAAAGGAAGGTAATACAGAAACAAAAGACAGACAAGCACAAATAAATAACATCGCTGCAGGAAAAACAGTATCAGAGATGTGGTACGGACAAGCTTGCTATTCTCTCCCAAGAGCCTAGCCATCTTGGTTCATCTTTTAGTTTAACCACCTTGATTTCTAAAGATGCGTTTTCGATTGAAAGTCGCAAGATTGTAGAGTCTACCTATAAGAAACCAGATAAAATATTATAAAAAATTTGACTCAACTACTAAAGATATAGGGGAGGTGCTCAGTTCTCTACAAAGGAGCCTAGCTGATCTGGACAATGAAATCTCATTTAGAATCCAGTATGAATGATTTGCAAGCAATAAAACAGCTAATCCTTCACAGAATACATGAAATAGGAAAGGATAATTTTGATCTATTGGAGAGAAAATTTTGTATAGTATAATAATAAGAGCAGAGGAAAAATCTAAGTCTATCTATAACCTAGCAGACATGTTAAATGACTTTCTATTGATAAAGTACCAAACCAAATATTTATCATATATTATAACTATATAATAGATACAATAATGCATCCTCTATCAAAAGATGACAATGATACTAACAAGCAGCAACAGCCAGCAGATAATTTCCAAGCAGAACGAATAGAAGATGGTATAAACGAACTTCCTGCAAACAAGTCTAAAGTTATAGCGTCAAAAATTAGCAAATTTGCCCGTGGATTTAAAATTCCAGATAATAAAAAGCCAAAAATAAACGAATCTAAAGTTCATGAGCGAGATTAGTATATATATATAATCTTTGATGTCAAATTAAGATATTAACCATAGTATTACTAATCGAGATCTTTCTCCAATATTTTGTAATTATAATCAAAAATGTTATTGTGAATCTAGATCATGCGTAGAGTTCATTATGATGATGACACTATTAATTCAATAGCTGCAATTTATACCGCATCTAATGTCTCGCTTTACCCTTAAGAAAAGTGGATATGACTTTGTTTTTGATTCAGCTGGAACAAGTTATACTCTTGTTATATCAGTTATAAAGACAATTTTTTAGATTATTAAATAAGATAAATATCCATAAGTAATAAAAACTGATGCTTAAAATATCTGATTGGGATTGGAACTTATATGCAGTCATTAGCACAGCAAAACAGCGATATTGCAATTGTAGATGTGGATCTTGCTATGGCACAAGACAGTACGGGTCCTTTGGCAATACGTTCATTAAATGAAATGCGAGTGAATAAACTCTTTAACCCTTCAAGGGTTTTGCTAGTCATAGATCATACATTTCCTGCAGCAGATGAAAAGGTCGCAAATCTACACGCTATGATGAGAGGTTTTGCTTCAAAGCATAGCTGTATGTTAGTTGAAGGTTCTATATCTCATCAGCATATTCTTGAATATCTTGCTGTTCCCGGTATGATGATACTCGGCGCAGATTCTCATACATGTCAAGCTGGATGTATTTCGGCATTTGCCACTGGAATTGGAAGTACTGAACTGGCAGCTGTATGGGCTACAGGCCAAATGTGGCTACGCGTACCAGAAACAATAAAAATTAAATTATCGGGCAATTTTAGTAAAGGGGTTTCTGCCAGAGATCTAATACTCGATTATATTGGAAAGGTTGGTGAAGATGGAGCCAATTATAAGGCTTTGGAGTGGACATATGCAAATGACAATACCAGAAAGGAGTTTAGTATTGACTCAAGAGCATGTATAAGCAATGCTTCAATGGAATGCGGTGCCAAGATTTCCGTATTCCCTACTGATGAGCAGACTAGAACTTATTCCAATGGTGGCTGGTCCAGATCATCCAGATTTAGTACATTCAGTTGAAGAAATAGGTGGAATGGAAATCGATCAGGCTTTCATAGGTTCTTCTACAAACGGCAGGATAGAAGATCTTGAGATAGCAGCACGTATATTAAAGGGCAGAAAAGTTCATAAAAATACACGGTGTGTAGTTACTCCTGCATCTGTCAAAGTATATGAAGAGGCCATTAAACGTGGATACGTAGAAATTTATCTTGAATCAGGAGCAGTTTTTACCAATGCTACATGTGGAGCATGTGTTGGTACTCATCTTGGTGCATTAGGGGAATCTGAAATTTGTTTATCTTCCTCTTCAAGAAATTTTGTTGGAAGAATGGGGGCGCTTTCATCAAAAGTATATCTTGCATCTCCAGCTACTGTTGCTGCATCTGCAATTGAAGGAAAAATAATTGATCCACGGAGGTTTCTCTGACATGAATAATAAACCAACTCCAGAATCTTCGCCACATTCTTCCCCATTGATGCCATCACCACCACCAGGAACAGTGCCTCCTCCAGTTGTCACTACTGCCATTTTAAATGGAAAAGCTTGGGTTTTTGGAGATGACATTAATACGGACATAATTATACCGTTCAGATTCAAAAGCAGGACCAACGATCCTTATGAGATGGCAAAATATGCTATGTATGGAATTGATCCCGATTTTCCGACAAAGATATCCAAAGGTGACTTTATAGTGGCGGGAAAAAATTTTGGAGGCGGATCCAGTAGAGAACAGGCTCCAGTAGCATTAAAGTATGCAGGAATATCTATTGTTATAGCAGAAAGTTTTGCCCGCATCTTCTATAGGAACGCATTTACTATTGGACTTCCAGCTCTCGAAATTTCAGAAATAAAAGGTAAAGTAGTTCAGGGAGATGAGCTTAAGGTAGACATTGGAAACTTTACTGTGGAAAACATACGGACAAAAGGAATATTTCATGCAAGGAAGGTTCCAGAATTTATGCAACAGATGTTGTTAGAAGGTGGATTAGTCGAATATTATAGGAGAAACAAGCGGTTTCCATGGATGTAATCAGAA
>JAJNBK010000110.1 GCA_021155845.1 Nitrososphaeraceae archaeon | reverse complement strand
ATCTTTTGTGGATATATGATTATAACATATTCTCCGATACCAATTTTTTGATAATGATAATATTTTTCTGAGAATAGTTTATGATCTTTTTCTAATAATGATAGTTCATTTTGTTGCTCTCCTTTTTTATTACTAATTAACGATGCTCTTCCCTGAATAATAAAGAAATTTTAGTAACGGAATCTCATCGTCTAGAAGCATACGCTTTTCAATTCTATCTTATAATTTACAATTGGCCATGTCTGATATTTTGTTGTTCCGTAGGTCAATGCAGTATTCTCTCTGGTAACCAAAATGAAAGTAAGGACGATCCTTACTATCGTAGAGATATGTTCTATTGTTGTTAGTGTGTGAAGAATAGGATGAGGCAGAAGAAGAAGAAGAAGAAGAAGAAAGAAGGAAGAAGAAGAATAGTGCTAAAGTAGAAGAAGAATTTGCAGTGCTAAAGTAGAAGAAGAATTTGCATGAATTTATTCGAGCCTATAAAAAGTAAAACTTACTTATTCTACCTTTTCTTTTTGTCACTTTCTCAGTATGTTTTGACTGTAGGTTTACTAAAGTTACTCAAATCCTTTAAGAACACTTATTTCCTTTACCTCTTTTTATAAGTTCAAAGTATATGTGTAGATAGAATCTATGCATTTTGGTCAAAGTTTACTGCCTTAGAGCTTGATAAATCTACTCAAATTCGAATAGAAAAACCAGATACAGTCAAGGAAGAAACTATACTCGAATTCCATGATAAAGATTATGTCGAATTCATCAAGAAAGCTTCAAAACATGGAACTGGTCTTCTCGATCTCGGCGATACTCCTGCATTTAGAGGTGTTTTCGAAGCTTCTTCCTATGTAGTGGGCACAAGTATCAAAGCATTGGATTTAGTAATGAAGAGAACAGATGGAATATTGCATGCGTTTAATCCTATTGGAGGACTTCATCATGCAAGAAAGGGTTCTGCAGGAGGATTTTGTGTCTTTAATGATATAGGTGTGGTAGCCATGATGGCGCGAAAAAAGTATGCTATAAACAAAATAGCCTATGTGGATATAGACGCGCATCATGGCGATGGAGTTTACTATGAATTCAAAGATGATCCCATGCTCTTTATTGCAGACATACATGAGGATGGTCGGTTTCTATACCCTGGTACTGGCACTGAATCGGAAATAGGATCAGGTAAAGCCAAAGGTACCAAATTAAATATACCTTTGGAGCCCAATTCCGATGATAATGATTTTATTGCTGCATTTGATAAAGTCGAAGAATTTATCGATAGTATTGCAAAGCCTGAATTGATCATTTTACAATGTGGTAGCGATTGTATAAATGGTGATCCATTAACACATTTGAAATATACCTCAAAAGCACATAGATATGCAGCGGACAAATTACATAAGCTCTCACATAAGCACTGTGATGGAAAGATAATTGCATTAGGCGGAGGCGGATATAATCAAAAAAATATTGCAGACGGATGGACAGAAGTTGTGAGCTCATTTATTGGCAGTATACAATAGAGCCCGACCTTTGAAATAACTACCTATAACTTGCAGATCTATAACGTTATTCTTTTTCTAACGGTAATTCGGAGGATTCTTTTCTGAATAATTTAGAAGTATTTCAATACTATGGTCTTAATTCCATGCCATATTTAGATGCTAATCTAGCGAGCTTTTGTTTTTGTTCGTTATTAAATGGCGGGGGCTTTATACTGTTGTTAGTAATTTCCAAGCCTACTCTATGCTACTATATTTATTATTCCAAAAATGAGGTTCTTAAAAATTAGATGTGACAATATCCTTGAAAAAGTTCTGAATTGGCTAATGTAGGATTCGCTTTTCTCCAAATTATCTCATCTCTAATCTGTAGCTTTTCAATCTTAGAGATCTTTGACAAATATTTGTGATCATCATGATTAGACAGGTAATCTTCCACTACATGGCTATCGATCCCACGCCATATCAGTATACCGTCAGCAACCTTTGTGGCTATCGATAGCGTAGCCATCACAAGGCGATCTGATGGCGGATTGTAGTTTATTCTGCTGTAATTGTATGTTATTGTTGGATATACGACATATCTAATGGGTTCATTATCAAATATTCTTGCAAATGTTAAGAGATCTTTTTCTAGGTTTGTAATGTTATAATAACATGCACTCGCTAGAATTACACCATCTATAAATTTGCTGTACTCGGAGATCTCAGTTTTAGTTCCTTCACCCTCGAAATATATAACAGGATAAAACTGTACATCTTCTCGCTTCTCATGTAATGCCTTAGAGAGGTTTGAGTATTTCATATAGTCAATGTTCCTCCAGAATTTTGTATCATTCCGAGTGCTTATCCAATTAAAGTCATCTATAGTAAATCCCTTAAATGATCTGTGCTCATCTTTGAGATCGTTAAAATAATCTATCCATCCATCCCAATCATAGTTTCCATCAGGGCCGCCTTCTGATGGTGGCAGCAGAATTATCAATATTTTTAGGTCGGTCTTATCAGATGATTTTAGTAATTTCTCTACTGCTCTTTTGACCTTTGAATCGTTAAAGTCATTCATTACAAAGTAGTACTCGCTGAAACCCTGTTCAAGGAGTGCTTTTATAGCTTTTTCTTGTTTGCTACCTTGAAGTTCTTCAAGAGGCATTTGATAAGGATCCCACGCTCCAATGTCGGTATTACTTTTTGCTAATAATTTTGTCATCATCATAATACTTTTATTTTCTTTTTGCGGTGGTGTATCTTTTGTAATAGTAGTAGTAGTAGAAGATGAAGAATGAGATGGAGACAATGACAATTGCTGGTGCTGGTGCTGCTGCTCCAAGGTGGTGGCCTTTGCGTAGTAAGAAGAAAACTGCAATAACATGAGCAGAACTAAAATTATTATAACTGATTCTGCTAGAATCACAGCTTTAAGCAAGTTTGGTGTTGCTTGGCTTAATCTCATATATTATCTGATAAATTAATATTAGATGATCAAAAAGTCTACTTTATACACATGGAGGAATTGCAGAGCATTAACCGCAAATTACCATGTGCTTGTCCATTACTAAATACTATTGCTGTTGGCATACTAAACCCTTCATTTCATCAATATAGGATAACAGTGATAATTTTTGGTGGTATCTTGATTATCCGCATACATCATATATATTATATTCTTTGGTGAGTGTCCAGTAGTAAATAAATATTTTTTTATTTACCTATTGAAATATAAAGATAAAACTGGCAAGCCCACTTTACATCTACAAATTTTACAATTAAATCTGATTGTAAAGGTCAAAATAAGACACTAGCCGAAATGTCTGAAAGAGATAGTAGGTAAAATAACGCATAACTCTTAAATAATTCCAAAAAGAAAAAAAGTTCTGATACATCTGATCAAGTAACAAATTGTTTTTGCTTCAAGCTAGTTAACTAATATTATTCTCACTACCAGCCAGATGACCAACTTGACGTCCATTAAATGACAGCAAACTGAAGTTTTTAAAATACTATCCCATTATTGGCTATTAGAAATAATGATGCGAAGTGTAATTGTTTGTTGCTATATGACAAAGGAACACTATAAAAATATAATAAAAATCATATCATCTTCCCAAAAGGAAAATAACTAACTTTAGAAAAGCTAGATTAGCGAAGAAATAGAGTACGAGAATTACAAGACGATATTCTCAGTATGAGAAATAACGCAAATCTTCAGGTAACCTTTTTGAGCTGTTTTTAGTCATGGTTTCAGAGAATATTGATTACTCTCTCTATATATATTTGACAATGTCTACAACACTTATCTAAATACAATATCTTTATTGCTCCATGCTCCTTTATGCGAATTCTCACTCATCATTTGGTGACAGCTCTTGGCTCCATTTTAATACTATTGATGGATTGCTATCTTCTCCTTTCAAATCTGTTAAGTTGCATTCTAAGGCTTTCTTTCTCATCTGATGTTCTTGAGTGCTAACATGCTTTTCAACATCTTCTTCTATGATCATTATTTCACATGTATTGCATCTGACGTGAATGATTTGGTTGCTCTTGGTCATTGTTATAAATTTCTGATTGATTATTATTATATCTTGGTTCTTCTATTCATCCTATGGATTATCATTCTTACGAGTTAGTTTCTGCCTATTATTTTATTATTATTATTAGCTGATAATGTAGTGATGGTGGTTATTATTATTATTATGATGATGATAATAATAGTAACAATGACTAATCGCTTCTTTATATGTAATAAACTGTAAAAAGATGTAGCATCAAGTAGAACTGAAGATGAAAAACCTCATCTAGCCAACTATTTGAGTATAGACAAAGAATTATCATCTGCTCGAAAGAATGATTGTATTTGTGACAATTGTGGTAAATCCTTCTCTACCATAGAAGAATTCCCTACTCATTATAAGACTATCATCCTGGATCACCCTATTGCCTTAGTACATATTCTTGACTCATCATACCAATCCTATCGAAGGAGCGAGTTTTGCAGCTTGATGTCCATTACTGATGATGGTGGTGGTGGTGGTGAAATCAAACATCTTTCTAATTGAGCTATCTTTGGGGCATCGAATGATTGATTGATTTTTCAATTCGAAACTAGCCAGATAGTATAAAGAGCTCATTACAATTCTTGGGATGTTGGCCTTATTAATATCTCATTGACATTAACATGATTTGGTGTTTCTATTGCATATAAGACCGCATTTGCTATGTCCTCTGACTGTAATATTTCCATATTCTTAAAAGCTTGTATAAATCCTTTCATAGATTCATCTGTTATTGACTCCGGTAGTTCTGTTGAAACACCTCCTGGTTCAATACATGTAACTCGTATGTTATACTTTGGACCCAATTCCATTCTTAATCCTTCGCTAAATGCAGTAATGGCATGTTTTGTTGCACAGTAGACACTTCCTCCAGCAAATACTATTCTCCCTGCAACCGAAGAGATATTGACTATATGTCCTGATTTTTCATCTAACATATATGGGATTACAGCAGAAGTACAGTATGTTAATTAGAATATCAACTTTTCCCCATTTTTTAACTACGGCATCAACAAATGAATCACAATCTGATTTGTTTGTAACATCAAGTTTTCGAACAAAAATTTGTTCCCCTTTATTGTTTTTGTTCTTGATAATTTGCGCTTCTAATTCTTGCAATCTGTCTGTGCGCCTTGCTCCCCCTGCCACTCTTACACCAGCTTTTGATAAAGCTAAAGATGTAGAATACCCTATTCCACTACTTGCCCCCGTCACTATTGCAACTTTATTTTCCAACATTTCAATAAGATGCCACAATATAATTAAAGAACGTACTTATTGATATTGTCTCAAATTTGATACAATAGATCAGAAATAACATAAAGTTACTACTCACCATGGGAAGGTGGTAGGGGAGTAATAAGGTAAAAACAAAAATTCGTATATTCGCACGCTTTTTTTGTATGATATATTCTGGATAATTCTTAGCGGATATAATATCTAATATTTTTTTCTTACTATCATCCTATGGTTGAGAGATTTACAACCTTATCTACTTAAGATACGATCATATCATTAAGGAAATATAAGTAAGATATTTGTGAATGTATTCCACACACACACACACACACACACACACAATCAAGGTCTACTTGACAATAAAGAACCTGATAGATTATTATTATTATAGTAGCAATAATATAAAGAACCAGGAGGCGTTATTCTCAATTGAATTTTTTTAGAAAATTTATAAAGAATACCAATAGTAAAAAACTACAGACAGATTCAGATGCAATTTTTTCATTATCTTCAACATACATTAGCTTGGAAACAAAATTAGGTCTGAAAAGCACTGGAAGATGTGCTATTTGTGTCGAAAAGATTAGTGGAAGTAATTTTGATGAATTGAAACGATATATTGATAGCTTTCTTGATTCAATTAAAACTAACTTTGAGCTTTCTTATAGTACCCTTATTGACAAATATGATTATCTTTGGATAATAATAGATGCTAAAAGAATAGAAGATATTGTAGCATGCGTAACTGCAGTAGGCGAGACTATAGAAGAAAGAGGGTTTTCTGATCAGTTACTATCAGCAGTTATTGAATTTAGTAGTGATGGTATCGAAAATCCGTATTATTTAATTTATAACTATAAACTTGATAGTTTTTATCCTTTCGTTCCTACTAATACTACTATTAATCAAAGAAGAAGAAATAATCAAGCAGAGATGAAAATTATGGCCGCTGTTACAGATGATAAGTTGCCATTTGAAAAAGATATGACTCGTTGGTATCCTATTTGGGATCTACCTCTTTGAGTATTCTGCAGTCGCATAGAATAATATTTCATTAGAAATCCATATCCTGAGCAATTTGCAAAACAGGTAAATGACCTTACAAATAATATTTACATATAATATACTAAAGTTATAACTACAACAAGTTTTCTTTATAGTTATCTATCTCTCATTCTTTCCCTTCACACAAGGAACACTTACCGTATTGAAATGGCATTCTACAGCTCATTCCCTCCTCGTCGCAGTCGTATAGGATTCCACATTTTTTACACTGATGTAGGCAGATCTGTGTTGTCTGTGCGATTAAATCCAACATTTAAAGCATACTTACATACATTTTAAGCCAAACTATTAATTTGTATAGTCGCTAAGCTTATGACAATTAAATTGATATTATAAATAGAAAATTGTTTGTATATTATTAGAAAGATAAAATGACACTTTTTGAAAAATTCTTATCAGTAGCTGTTTTCCCTGAGCCTCTATCTTGAATATAGCCAGTCATTAGCTAAATAACACACTTGGCGATCCAATAGTATCTTTTAGTTTGTTCTTGCAGTTAATCTCTAGCCAAAAGTTGTTCCATAAGGTTTGAGAGCTAGGTTATAGCACAAACACCCACCAGCGAATCAATCATATCATGAATAACATCAAAGGTTGAATTCAGGTAGATATTAAAAATATTGTTTTCACAATTTGCTGCTTTGTCGATAGTATTATATATGATAATAAAATTATACACTTTTTAAAGAGTCTCCTCAGCTTCATTAATGAAGAAGAAGTGATGAACAAATATTACCTCCTGGGATTTTCTATTCTTCTTCTATTTTTCTTCATTTTATTTTCTCTAATGGTTTCACCGAAATTCAATCATAATGCAAACTCACTACTTATAAGTAAAGATACATATGCTTTTCTGAAGATTAACAATTCACATTATCCTGCTTTTAATCAGTTTATGATACTATTAACTCAGTATGGAAGAGAAGTAGTTTGGTCTATTGCGATAATACTCTTATTTATAATTGGAGGTTGGACAGGCAAAAAGACAGCTGTAGTAATGGGATTAGCTATGCTTGTTCTTATACCAGTAGTTAATGCAGCAAAAGAAATTGTGGCCAGACCTAGACCAGCAATTATCTACCAGACAGATTTCTTAATTGCAGCAGATTCAAAATATGCCTTTCCATCGGGCCACGCTACGATAGTATCTGCTGGTGCAGCGGTAGTCTTAATGTTATATAGGGACTCGGCAAGGAAACTTGCAATATCTTTATCATTGACTATAGAAGCAGCTCTTGTCTGCTTTTCCAGAGTATATGTTGGTGGTCATTATCCTTTGGATGTATTTGGTGGTATATTTCTGGGAGTTGGGACGGCTCTGCTATTCATAAGCGTCACAAACTATGGAGAAGTTGTCATGCTAATATTAAAGAGGATATCAAGGAAATCGTAAGAT
>JAJNBK010000109.1 GCA_021155845.1 Nitrososphaeraceae archaeon | reverse complement strand
GCGAAAATCATCTAATTGTCTATTCATGTTTTGTTTTTCCAAATCTATTGAAGAAATTCGCTTTTCTATTTGAAGACAACGCTGTTCAGACTCCTTCGTGATTGCTTTCATTCTTTCAGATTCATATACTATGTTTGATATCCTACTGCCAATTTGTGCTTTGGACCTATTTGCAATATCAATCTCTTGGATAAATTTTAGCTTTTCTGAATCAACTTTCTGTATTTGTGATTGAATTTCTTCTATCTGTTTAAACAATTCACTATTAGATTCGAGAAGTCTGTTTTGCAATTCCAGCTTATTTCTAACTGAGATTATTGCATTCGAAAGTTGAATCGCTTTGAATCTTTTAAGTTCGGATTCTAACTGTTCATATCTTAATTGGTCATTTCTCTCTATCTCTAATTCATCAATTCGCCTGCGAATTTCTCCCATTCTTGCAAGTGCAACTTCAAGTCGTCTGTCAGACTCTTCCAACTGCTTTAGTGCCTCTGTCTTCTTCTCGTCAAAATATGAGAGTCCAACAATGTCCTCAATAATCTTTCTACGCTCCTCCACATTTAATTCAGATATACGGGTTATCATTCCCTGCTGAACAATATTGATCTTGTTTGGTGCAGCCATTACTGCTTCTAGCAATTCTACGATGGTGGTTTTAGATACCTTTTTGCCGTTAAGATGGTATTGACTGTCTCCTGTTTGGCCTTCCATTTCTCTAGTTAAGATTACTAAATCAGAATCTATAGGAATGCCTCTATCTATGTTGTCAAAAGTTAAACTTACTCTAATGAGTCTATGGGAGCTGTTTTGACTATCATGAAATAATGATTGAAGTTTATCGACACGTAATGATTTAGGACTATTTTCACCTATAGCGAACATTATAGCATCTAAAATATTGCTTTTCCCCGAGCCATTAGGTCCAGTGACGGCTACAAGTCCTTTTTCAAAACTGATTAATGTATTCCTAAAACCAAATGATTTGAAGCCGTAAATTTCGAGTTTTTTAATGTAAACCAATGAATGATTGCTAATGAGAGCTTACTGGGACTATTATATGTTTTAGAGCATTATCGATCTCCTTTTTGTAAATATTTTTAACCTATATCTATCTCTCTCTTTTTCCTTCAACAAACTCTATGAAATTTGCTTTAGCTTGGGAATATGTCATCTGTACAGGAGGATGTTTAAAGCAATATGCAGAAATGCTCTCAAGTGGACCAGAAATATCCCTATCAAGAGCTAATCTTGCTCCTCTTATTGCATCAATCATTACTCCTGCGCTGTTATATGCATCTACTACACGTAGTTTAAGATCTAGTTCTACTGGAATATTACCAAAATATCTACCTTTCATTGAAATGTAGCATATTTTGTCATTTTCTAGAAATCTAACAAAATCTGACGGTCCAATACGCATAGGAATTGAATACGGTATCATTGCTTCTACTGCACTTGTCTTACTTATTCTTTTGTCTTCAAGTCTTTCTTCATCAAGCATATTGTAAAAATCCATGTCACCTCCTATGTTCAGTTGATAAGTTTCATCTATCTTTACTCCTCTGTCAACGAACAATTTTACTAATGTCTTGTGTAATACAGTAGCACCCAACTGACTCATTACATCATCACCTGCACAAGGAAGATTCCTATTTTGGAATGATTGTTGCCATTTTGGCATAGAGGCGATAAAAACAGGTATGGCATTAATAAAACAGACTCCCGCATCAAGACACCTTTGAGCATAAAATTGGCTTGCACGTCTACTTCCAACAGGAAGATAATTTAAAAGAACCTCTGCCTGAGCATCTTTTAGAACCTTTGCAACGTCGATAGCTGGTTCATTGGAGATTTTGACCTTTTCATTATAATGCCTACCTATTCCATCTAACACCTCTGCCCTTTCAACCTTGACATCCATTTTATTTACATCATAAATCTTGACTGTGTTATTTGGTTTCTCAAAAATCGCTTCTGAAAGGTCTTTGCCTACCTTGGTATCCACTACATCAAAAGCTGCAACAAATTCAATATCGCCAGGTTCAAATCCTCCTAAATTATAGGCAGTAAGACCTATTGACTCTCTGTTTTTATTGTAATAACCAACACCTTGAACAAGAGCAGATGCACAATTTCCAACGCCTGCAATAGCAATGCGAATTTTCTTAGACATAAAAAAGATACCATGTTTACACAGTATTTAATCTATATATTGAAAAAGGAAGATAATAGGTATACATTAATCTAAATAAATATTTCATATTTATCAAGCCAGTTGCCATTACCATTACATAATTTAATGTGCATTTAATAATGATAAATAACTATGATAATACGTAGTTATCTGAGTAATATAATGAATAATATAATCGAAATGTAAACAAATCCTTTCTTAATTCTTGAGTCTAGAAACTTATCGCAACCAGACTACCTACCATCTATAGCCGGGGTCATCTTCTAATACTTTTTCAAATATAGAAAGATAATTAGTTGTCATTATTTTGTCTGTAAACATTTCTTCCACTCTCTTCCTACAAGATTCCGGAGTACATTGATCTAAGTTATAAATATATTTCTTTAATTCTTCGATGGTTTCACCTAAGAAACCATTAACTCCATTTACAACTATATCATTTAATCCTCCGTTATTAAGAGCAAGTATAGGTTTGCCATAAGCGTTTGCTTCTACTGCATATAATCCAAATGCTTCAAGCCATGTGGGTTCCGGACATCCAACAATAGCTTTACAATTTCTTAATATCTCTTTTTTAGTATTGTTGTCAACAAGACCATAATATTCCGCATATCCTTTGCTATTGCGACATTTCTCTTTTATCTTTTTTACATACAGAGAATCTACACCATGTATATCATCTCCTACAATCTTTATTCTGTTTTCTGTTTCTATTGCTATGTCTATAGCATTATGTATCCCCTTTTCATGTAAAATTCTATTTAGTGAAAGGAAATATTCTTTGTCTTTATCATTATAATTCTTATTTTTATTTCTTTCAGTTTTTCTTATTTCTCCTTTCGCCTTTGGTGGTAATGGTATCCCGTTATGGACACATCTTACTTCTATTCCAAGAGCAGTAGATAAGTAACGAGCATGGGGTCTAGATATCCCAATGAACCTAGGAGATGAAACAGAAACATTCGGTGATGGATAATCCTTTGATCCAGTAATACCATGATGAGTATGAACAATTTTCATTTTTGGATAATTCTTTGCTGAAAGATATGAATAACAAAGCCATGTGTTATCCCAAACAATACCTTGTCCTTCTCCATATTCCCTTTCTAATAGGTCTCTGTACGAGAGATAATAGTCTTTTTCAGCAAAAACATCCCAGACAGGCTCAATTGTTTCTAATACAGTTAAAGTTGATGACGATAATACTTGTTTTTTCTTCCCCTTTGCATCGGTTGTTTTTGTTTTTATTGTTTTAGAATTACATTTTCCAGCCATAGGAGACCCTTTAGTTGTTATTAGAGTTATATCATGACCTTTTTCCAATGCTCGTCTAGTAAACCACCATGTTACAGCCTCCAATCCGCCATTCGATCTTCAGGATCTTTGTCCTTGAAATTAATCGGGCGGTGGAGATGGTATTTTAGGGTTGTTAATAACTACTATTTTCATTTGGGTTCAATAACCTTCATTGCTTCTCTGTATATTTCTTTTTTAATCCATATCATATCAATGTTTACCATAAATGCTGATTCTGCAAGTTGAAAATAAAAATATGTATTGACCATCAGATAGATAACCGTCATTTAAAGGATCGATACCTTATTATCAAATTAATATTTAGACAAAACATATTTCAACTCAACTTCTGTGTTGTTATCTATATCATATAAGTGAGAATGATACAAATATACATTGAGGTATAGTGGTGGATAATTGAAAAAACATCGATGACATTGTAGATGTTGAGAGTTTCTTCACTCTCGTTGTCATACTATCATTTAATCCAGAAGAAGAGATTTGGCAATTGTTGAGGTATCCTTTGAAATAATTCCCTGTATCAGATTATGCAAAAAAGAACTTCCTTTTTGTCATCAGTTTCCATCTTCCAGTTGTTGTTATCATGATCTGTCCTTACCCTATCCACTCATATCTAAAACTTTCACAGGATTTTAGTCTTATAAATTCAATTGTGTAAAGATCAAAAATATCAAACTTTATGAGTCTTAGGAACAATTGGCAAAGTATACTGGGTAATCACACAGTTAATAGTTTCAATTATTATTATATTTATCATCAGAAATTTACTTTCGTGAAAATTTTTATTATTTCTGAAGCCCTACTAGGTGACCTTCCTGTTCTAGTTTATCTGCGTGAGCGGAGATGTATCTCCATACAATATCAGCTTTGTCAGACTGAAAATCCCAAGGGGCAACA
>JAJNBK010000108.1 GCA_021155845.1 Nitrososphaeraceae archaeon | reverse complement strand
TAACAAAAATAAAAGATAGGTTGTTTTTTGGTTACCAGAAATTCCTGAAGCATTTACATGTGCAGTGTCTGGCCCTGCCAAATAAGAAATATCCAGCGTGATAGGAACTTGTAGTCCACTAGTTGTCTCTATTACTCCTGCAGGTATTGGATTTCCCATCTCAGGTATTCCAAGAGCAAATATTATTTCTTCCGCGCTAGCAAATTTTACTGTTTTTCCAGCTCCTACTGGCATGCTTATGGAGATACTATTTTTAGTTCCTTCAACTTCGACTCCTGTATTTGCCATTACCGCAACTTTAGCTATTGTAAGTATATATGGTGACAATGTATATTGATGTTCTTGTCTGCCTAAATCTACTGTTGTGGTAGTGGTTGTTGTTGTTGGAGGCGGCAGCAGCAGCTGTTGTTCTTTTATACCAGATTGAAGCAAGGAATAACTGTCAATAGCAATTGTCTGCAATTCCTTAACAATTCCAATAGTTCTTGTACTGTGCAAATTCTCTACTGTAATAAAGTCAAAAGGATTAGCAACCACATTAGAGTTAAGCGCAAACCAGAAGTTATCCATTGTAATAGGAAACTTGTCTGAGACTATTGTTTTTCCAATTTCTGTCAAGTTTGGAGGATTTAACGATACCTTGGGTTCAATGTTATAATTCTTATCATTTTGTCCCTTTTGAAATTTCTCATTATTGTCCAATTATATCAATCATTAAACTCTATAGGAGATAAGCATTCTAATGAAAGAGTTGATCATAAAACTAAGAAGAAGGTAGTTTTCCTGCATCATATTTTTTTCTTAATCTTTACTAACTTTTTTGTTCGTTATGCAGCGATGCATTTTGGAGCTATTGTTCTGCAAGTGTATACAAACCGTTTATGGTTAGGGGTGATTTTACTACTAGAATCTCTAAATCTTAATTCCACACATCTTTGAGGTTTGTTTATGATCCTTTACATTAGATATAACATGCACCTTATTCTCTAATGTATCATTGCCTATAGTCTTGCCATTTTCTTCAACGTTGCTTGGGTTATGGGAATATACTTCGTGAGTGCTTTTATCATGGCATCTCTTCAAATTTGATTGATTCTAAATATTCTATTTATCATCATCATGCGTTGCTAGAGGGAATAGTATCTTTCTAAAGTCTCATAATCTTTACCTGATTTTTTAACAGGATCTCTATTTGCTTATAATAATTGGTACTGGGATGCTGTAAAAATTTATCTCACTTGTCATAAATCCGTCTCCTTCTTCTCAGCCAATCTAGTCGATTGAGGTCTAAGTGCAGCATCATTTAGTAGTAGTAGCGGCTTTTCAGGTTCACATGTATGGATGATATATTCGATATTATCTTATGTATAGTTCTAATCATTGCTTCAAAATATATTCGATATTTGGATTAGAGAGATAATAATAGACATTAGCCAAAAGGCCTTTTAGATTATTTAGATATTATATTTTCTGGATATAATTAACATGACTAGCTAACTAAAGAGAAGGAGAAGAATTTATTAGGTTAGTAAGGTTAATATAATAAAATGAAAAAACAAAGATACCATAATAAAATTATGACATCCATCCACATAGAAGATGGATTAGCTATGGTTGATGAGAGTTTGTAAATTATGGAATAATGGTTTTATCTCTGAGATGGGGCCTAGTATTTCTATTTTTGTTGTGCCTTGGATGGAAATTCTTGCAGTTCGAAAAATAAAACCTTTCTCCGTGTATTCAATATTTAACATTTTCTAGAGGCAGTAAAAAATCCTGTAACGTCATTCTTTTAACGTTGTGACTACATAGAATATTATATATAGCAAAAATAGTTGCAGGAAATTATCAAAATTGGCAAATAATTCAAACGATCATATATTCTATAATATAGTTCTATTCAGCTTACATAGACACAGCACGCCGTTCTAGATTGATCTGGCTCCATTAACCCTGCATTTTATATTAAGGCGAATGGTATTATGATTGATCTTTAAAATAAGTTTATAGAAAAATGAAAATTGTAATGGGAAGGGCGGAAAGAAATCTAATACTTCCTTCTTTTTAGAAATAACCACATGTTATATAAAAAATAGAGCTTATAGTGTTTGTCTCAGCCGTGTTATTCATAGAGACTAAATTCCATAATAGTATAAACTGATGGACTAGTACCTCTGTATAGAGCATGCTTCTAAGAGGAAGATATATAGAAACTTTCGCACATGTCTATTTGTTGTTACAAAATTAGGATAAAGGAAGCAAATACTTTAACATTCAATTTGCGTAGAAAAGTTGACTTTTCTAATTCTTTCATATGCGATTGTATAGTAAGAATGGTATTTAGGATAATCTTCTAAATTCATGCTTTTCTATAGAATCGCCTACTTGATATTTACAATCAGAAATAGTTCTAGGATGATCAGAGGTATCTATTACACATATTGCATCATTTTTAGTAATTACTTTTGCTTCTTCTGTTACATTTTCCCTAATTAACTCATTTAGAGGAAAACCAAATAGAAATTGAATGAAAAAAATAGCACCAATTATAGCTAAAGCAAAGATTATGACTAATTTCTTACCAGCAATTCCTTGCTGATCAGAAGAATCAAAATCATATCCCATACTAAAAATAATTGTATAGGATGTAAAAAAGTATATCTTCTAGCTTTATGATATGTATATATGTAGAAGCGTGTCCTCTTCTTTTGATACGATGTTGATTCTACAGACGGTTAGTTCAAGGCCACTTTTTTATTAAGGATAGTTAGAATAATCAATAAGTTTTGCGCGACATTTGTTTATAGAATTTTGCTTTGATCTTTGTCTTAATACTATATGAAGCAACTTTCTGAAATAGATGTAACACAAGAAAGAATAGAAAATGATAATAATAACATAGAAAAATAGAATGATGAAAGTTGGTAGATAAGAATAATATTGAAGGAGAGACAATAGTATTAGCATATAATATTCTGTGTTTAGTATAGTGGGCTTGCTTACATTATACTATTGATATCTACAAACCATTTAAATAGAATGTGATAGGCCTTTCATCGGAAATAAATGTATCAGTCCACGTAATTTTAATATGAAGCTTTTAATACATTCATATTCGAAATTAAATAATATATTGACTCAGCAAGATTATTTTCAGTCAGACAAAAGAAGGAGATATGGCGACTTACAAGAGCTGCCAGAAAATACACCTTCGCTTTTACTTTCAGCAATCTATTTGGGAGACGAACAAAAGGTATATCTAAAATTTTATGACTCTACTTCTAATAGGATTTACTTTTGGCGTGACAGAACAAATCACAAACCCTATTGCTATACAAAGATGCAATACAAAAATACAGCTGAAAAAATTGTTCAAATAGAAAAAAAATATTCATTAGAATCAACAAAGAAAATCGACTTAATATCTGACAGAGAGATAGATATATTAAAAATAATTGCTCCTGACCCATTATCAATTGGAGGAACTGACAATAGCGTCAGAGAAAAAGTAACATCATGGGAAGCAGACATAAAATATCATGAAAATTATCTATACGATACTGGACTAATTCCTGGATCGTATTATATTAGGAAAGGAGAAGAAATAAAATGGTTCGAATATCCAATTTCTAATAAAGTTCAAGAAGAGCTAAAAAATCTATTATGGAACAAAATAAAAGAAGAGGAAGATAAAGAGGGAAATAATGAATATCGACAATACATTACGAACTGGGCCAAACTTTTGAATCAACCTATTCCTAATCTGAAAAGAGTTTCCATAGATATAGAAGTCGCATCAGAAGAAGGGAGGATGCCCACGCCACGAGATCATGATCGACCTGTTATTGCAGTCGGTTTTGTGGCAAATGATGGATTTAAAAAAGTACTCGTCTTAGAACTGAATGAATCTCGTGATGATCATCATTCATTCATTAAAGAGGTTGAGATTTGTAAAACAGAAAAAGAATTATTAAAAAAAACATTTCAAATCATTAATTCTTATCCTATTATTGTTACCTATAATGGTGATGATTTCGATCTTCCTTACCTTTATGCTAGATCTCAAGATCCAAGAATTGATCCTATTGGCAAGGAGATAATCTCAAAGGATGAGATTCCAATAATAATCAAAAGAGAGAGTTTTGTAAAGCGCGGTATACAGGCAGAGCCTGTTCAAATAAAGCATGGATTACATCTGGATTTATTTAGAACATTCCAGAACAGATCAGTACAAATCTATGCTTTTAGCCGCAAATATACGGAATACACACTTAACGCAATATGTGAAGCTCTATTAAATGACAGCAAAGTCGAATTTGATGGTGATATTAGCGATCTGCCAACACAAAAGCTGGCAGAGTATTGTCTTAAGGATGCAGATCTGACTTTTAGATTGACAAGTTTTAATGACAATTTATTAATGAAACTTTTAGTGGTAATCTCTAGGATAAGCAGATTATCAATTGATGATGTCGCTCGTTTTGGTGTTAACCAATGGATAAGAGGAATGTTATATTATGAGCATCGTCAGAGGCAGGCACTTATACCACGGCGTGATGAACTTCAAGCAAAAGGCAGTTCATCAACTACCGCAATTATAAAAGAGAAAAAATACCGAGGTGGTTTGGTAGTAGAACCTGCTCTTGGCATCCATTTTAATGTAGTTGTTGTGGACTTTGCAAGTCTGTATCCGAGCATTATCAAAGTACATAATCTTTCATATGAAACAGTAAATTGCCCACATCAATCTTGCATGAATGATTCAGCACAGCATATATCAGAAACCACACATTGGATATGTAAAGAAAAGAGAGGTTTAACATCCCTTTTAATTGGTTCACTGCGAGATTTAAGAGTAAATTATTACAAGTACCTTTCAAGAGACAAGAGTATATCTGCTGAAGAGCAGCAACTATATAATGTAGTAAGCCAAGCAATCAAAGTAATTCTTAACGCCAGTTATGGAGTAATGGGTGCGGAAATCTTTCCCCTCTACTGTTTGCCTGTAGCCGATGCAACAGCGGCAATAGGGAGAACAACAACAACTAAAACGATCGAAAAATGCAAAGAGGTAGGCATTGATGTTATATACGGAGATACTGACTCACTTTTTTTAAAAAACCCATCTACTGCCAGTGTTGAAGAAATATCTGCATGGGCAAGAAATAATCTTGGTATAGATCTTGAAATTGACAAGCAATATAGATATGTCGTATTTAGTGATTTAAAGAAAAATTATTTAGGTGTTGTACAAGATGGTACTGTAGATGTCAAAGGTTTAACAGGAAAGAAATCTCATACCCCACCATTTATACGAAATGCATTTTATAAAATCTTGGATATTCTAGGAGATGTAAATTCAACCAATGATTTTGAATTTGCTAAAGAACAGATTAAAAAAATTATTCAAGAAAATGCTAGAAACCTAGAACTCGGGAAAATACCTCTACCAGATTTAAGTTTTAATGTTATGGTAAATAAATCTCCCAGTAAATACGGTAAGAAGACATCTGCTATTAGTAGACCATCTTCGCTAGACCATAATACAAAGGATCGGGAAGTTGAAACATATAAAGGATTACCCCAGCATATCAAAGCAGCTAAATTACTACTAGACAGCGGAAAAGAAATAAAAGCTGGAGATATAATTTCCTATGTAAAAACGAAAACTGGAGAAGGGGTTAAACCTATAGATCTTTTGATCAGGATGGAAGATATAGATACTGAAAAATATCTTGAGACAATGGAAGCAACTTTCGATCAGCTTCTCTCATCCTTAAACTTCAATTTCAAATCTATATTGGGCAAGCCTAGACAATCGAATTTAGATGAGTTGTTTTGGAGTAGATAAAGTTAAGCTTCTACCGTAAATAGGTCTATACATATATATTTTTAAATGTCTAAAGAAGGTTATTGCAAATAGAAAATTCTTCAACGATTTTAGAAGAAAAATATCTTATATTTTATAGACTTCTATAAAATCATCATCCTTTGACAACTGAAAAAGATATTCAAATGTGCTTAATTCGCTTAAAATTCCATAACAGGTATTTTTTGGTGAATGAATGGAAATATCTGCTCGTTTAAAGGCTGTCCTCTTAGCATTCACTGAGTGAAGGTATTTCAACAAACATAAAAACATTCAACTTATTATTATGAATTGAAATTAGTTCAATCCAGGTTTCTTCAATGAGATGGATGGATGGATGTGTGAGTCGATGGATTTAAAACCTAAACCAAAAAAAGTCAAATGTATTTGAGTATAGATTTGAATCGTAAATTGCAAAGATTTGTTAATATATGATTACGATAACTATCTTAATATTCTTTAAAATCAAATAATTTCCTTCATAAGTTTGAGATGACAGATCTTTAATTCAAGATTGGATGCCAGGTCAGTTAACGAATAACGTTTTAGTCAGATAAGAAGAAAGGCATTTAAATCTTTTAATTTTGTAATTATCATTGAAGACTACTCTAGACTTTCTTGAACCATTATTTATCATTCCTGAAAAAACAAAGG
>JAJNBK010000107.1 GCA_021155845.1 Nitrososphaeraceae archaeon | reverse complement strand
GCTGCAGTTACATCTTCCTGAATTCCTTTACCTTTAGCTATGCTTGCTCTAGATACATCGCCAGTATCTGTTATGTCTCTTGCTGTATCACCCGCATTCGTTATATTTGCATCACCTCGAACACCTTTATCTCCTTTAGACAAATTTTTATCACCATTATTCTTTCTATTACTGTTTTCGCTCATATAGTATCATATATAAAACATAATATTAATATCATATGTGCATATTATTGGGATTAGGGTATTTTTGATCTCTATCAAAAAGTTTTAGCACTATAAGTGCCAAACAAAGTAGTCCACATAAAGTGTTATCAAATGCATGAGTGTCATGATAAGGTCCCAATAATGATGAGAATGTTCTTTAATTTTTAAATGACATAGTTCATCTAATATCATATAATCAATAATATCTTCAGGAGACTTGAAAATTTACATCAAGATTAATTACACCATCTTTGATAAGACTACCTCATCTATTTTTGAGATTCTTTATAGCCATTTCTATTGTCTTAACTCCAAGTTTTTTATCATTTTCAATGTCGAAAAAGAAAAGTTGTGACAGAAAACACATTATAGTAACTTGCTAAAAATGTTCATTCTATATTTGCAATACACAGAGCTAATAAAATTTATTTTGTATATAACTGATAGTGCTAAAGTTAATGGAGCAAAATACCCTGACAAATGTTAAAATATATTGATACTATTAGAGGTTTTTTATCTACATGATTATAAGAAACCTTCTTTTACTTTCATGGAAAGAAAATATAGATTGGATCGTATGCCCGCATTTTAGTCCAACATATTCTTTCTTTGACTAGGAAAGAAATGGTTGTTTTACTATATCTTCTCCTACTTGTTCTTTAAAATATCTATTTCTTGCCTCAATTTGGTTACTTCGTTAGATAAGGAGGTTAACCTCTCTGTAGAATCTCCTGCTTTCTGCTGATTAATAACCTGTATTATCGTTTTCTCTTTAGCTATTATTATTAAAGTTACTACTATAAACGCACTCTGTACTGCTTCTGTTGCATAACCTAATACATTATTAGGTAGGGCAACTCCTGTAATTGGATTTGGTACTCTAGATATAATCCAAAAAGCCATAAACACTGCTGTTCCTATTACTCCAACAATATACCATGGTCTACCCCAATGTCTTATCATGGGTAAAACCCAAAATATCTGCAATATCCCACCTACGATAAACAATACCTCAGCATATAGAACTAATTCTGCTGGAAACCCATGGGGTTTGAGTGGCGCACGTACTAAATGCAATATTCCTGCAGTTGCAGTAAATACTGCTGCTAACTCAAACAGTCCTTTATTGCTTACCATGGTGAGTAATCTTATTAATGAATGTCTAAAATTTAAAGTTTCTACGAATTATGTTATATAAAATATTATGCGTTAAAGAACCAAAGGCTGTCTCTTATTGGTAGAGGTGATATAGTTCTTACATGGTGGTGGGTGCACTCCACTTAAGAGTTGCTGCAATAAGTATTGTAGCTATTGCTAGAGATATTAAAAAGAATATTAACCAGACTTTGATGCTTCCAGCCTTTTCTTTATGTCTAAGCTTGAGATATAATACCACCCATAGTATTGCCCATGCCGCATAGCCATATAATGTTACTCCGATAAAGGTTCCACAACACTCCTGAACACCTTCAGCTGGCGCAGGTGGTATTACTAATGCTGGCAACATTTTACCAGAAGCGTCTTTTCGAATGTATGCCAGTATCCCTACTATTATTATTGCTATTGAGGATGCAATAAATGTCGCAGCAACTTTTCCTGATACTACGAATGCTAGATTTATTTTTTGCATTTTTCTTATTACCTCAATGTACTGCTTCTAGTCTGGTCGGGACAATTCCTGAGAATGCGATTACTATCGCGTAGGATACTGCTAATGTTACCAAAACCCTCATCGTATTCTTTATTGCAGTATTAGTAAAGATCTGCTCTTTATAATGCCATATTAACCACGTAATCATAGTCGCCCAAATAGGTCCAGGGATGCTAAGATATTCCATTGTTGAAAAGTAAACCTCATGAACAAACGGATTTAATCCTAATATTACAGACTTTGGACTATCAGGTGCTGTTAGTCTGTAGTCGGTATAGCCTATGAGACCTGTAATATTTAAGGCAAACAAAGCTACTGTAGTACCAAGAGCAAGTATCATTAAAGCCTTCATTGCTCCTTTTCGTTGTTCATTAGCAAATACAAAGAGTGCAACGAATATAGCACCAATCATTATAGAAAATATAGTAAGAAAGCTATGTGTGTACATAGTATAATCCAAAGGTGTAAAGCCAACCAATAGAATAAATTCACGTACCGTTTATATTTAAGGATTATTCAATTTTAACTTCATTTTGATCTCTGATAAAGGATATTAATTCTCCTAGTAATAAACAAGAAGTCGTTAATTTGTCAGCTCCTTCGATGAAGGAGAAAATAAGACGAATAATATGCGCCTCATCAATAGGTGTTAAAATGATCTCGCAATCTATTCAAACGCAGAGAAACAATGTCTAAAAATAGGAAAGGAAGTATGCTACATTATATATGCTCTATTGTTTCGATGTCAAATAAACCACCAAAAGCACCTTGCGAAACGGTTATCATCACTTTATCTATCAATTCATATGCAAAGTTATTTACTGCTTGTCCAGCTATCTCCTCAGCGTCCTCCTGAAAATTTACTTATATCTGATTTATCTTTGTTCCCAGAGATTTCAATAAGTCTTAGACCTATGACTTTGGTATCTCATTCTTCTAAAGCATCACGAACCGCCTGTTGGTCTTTTGAATCGCTATTGTCATTTATTTTGTATGTTAATTTTCCATCTGCTAGTTTGTCTCCCCAATAATAACATATTGATATAGACTCTTCTTTTTACAAGTCATCTTCTTCGTCGTCTGCTGCTAATTGTTTTGGTGATCCAAATGCAGCAGTTAGGATTAATACTACAACCGCTATAACAGAGAATAATGTATTATGCGATATCCAGTTAATACTCTAGAATAACCTAATATGTATATGTAAAGATAATAATATATAAAATGTCTGTTTATTCTAGATTACGATATATAGGAATAAAACATGGGTTCTTCTAAATGTATCAATTTAAAGACGGTATCAGAACTTAGAACAGAAAAATAAAAAGAGAGAGCATAGATAGTATAAAAAGTAGATAAACCAATATCTGTGGTATTGATATTCACTTAAAAATTGAATCAGAAACGATACCATAAATGATATGAATGCTCCTTGATTTTTAAATCAAATAGTCATACAATATCAAAAACTATGACATATTCGAAAGCCTTTAGTAAATATAGATTAAGTGTGAACCAATACCTATGAAAATACTTAATACTATAAGGCGGTAAGAAACTTTTTAATTCTATATCGCATTTTCTTTAATATTTTATGAAAGAAAAATAATATATAAAAAACCAATTTATGGCGAATGAATATCCGATGCCTGGTTGAATAATGGTTACATCCTATGTGGCAGCGAATAGCTTCTCAGCTTTATCTAAACTGCTGTTTATCTTATCTATATGCTCTTGTAGCTCTTCTATCGATACTCTATTTTGTATTAGCTGTATTATCTGTTCCCTCCTATCAACACTTCTGTATTTTCCATTAATACATTATCTTTTTCTGCAAATGGAGCTTCTATAAATTCAAAGTTATCAAGGTAGGCACTTGTTGCAAGAGCGTCATCTTCAACATAATTTAGTTGTTTGTGTGCTTGGATTGTTTGGTTTAGTAGAGTTCTTATTTCATAAACTATCTCTCTTGGTTCAGCTGCTGCACTAGTTCCTTTTCCGTCTCGCCCCTCCAAGATTTTCTTCACTTATTCTTGTTATTTCGATATTTCGTGTATTATTGCTCTAATTGATGTATCAACTAATTCAGGACTTGACTTATTCTGTATAGCAGTATTCAGATCAGAAAATAGCTTGTTAGTTTCTTGAATCATAGGAATTTTTTCTTGTAGCAATCCTGTTGATGTTTGTACCATTAGCTCTTGTGCTCTTGAAACAAATGCTTGACCATCTTGATACTCAACTATTTCCTTTATTGTTCCATTTTCTACAGCTTCGCCATATTCTGCTGAAGCTATT
>JAJNBK010000106.1 GCA_021155845.1 Nitrososphaeraceae archaeon | reverse complement strand
TTTTTCAAAATCTAATTCCTCAGCAAATTTTTTCATGGTTGCTTCTGTCTCTATTGCAAGTTTTAGCAGGTCTGATCGAGCGATAGATTTTGTAAGTGTCTTGAAGTCTATGTCTGATTTTGTTGTTGCTTTATCTGGAATGGCTTTGACAACTGATTTGGGTGTTATCTTGTACTTTTCGTTATACTGGATCTGTTTCTTACGCCTTCGCTCTGTTTCTGCTAGCGCACTTTTTATTGAATCAGTAATATTATCTGCATACATAATAACCATACCATCGACATTTCTTGCAGCACGACCAAAAGTCTGTATTAGACTTGTATTGTTGCGTAAGAATCCTTCTTTGTCAGCATCCAATATAGCAACAAGAGACACTTCCGGAATGTCTAACCCTTCTCTAAGTAGGTTAATGCCCACTAAAACATCAAATTCGCCCAATCGTAATTGGCGTATCAACTCTGTTCTTTCTAATCCTTCAATTTCAGAGTGCAAATAACGTACTCTTATGTCGTTCTTTGCTAGAAATTCTGCAAGGTCTTCTGCCATTCTCTTTGTTAGAGTAGTGACAAGCGTTCTCTGATCCTTATTTGCTCTGTCAGTAATTTCTTTAATCAAATCTTCTATCTGATTTTTTGTAGGTCTGATCTCTACTTTCGGATCGACTAATCCAGTTGGTCTGACCAGTTGTTCTACAATTTGCCAGCTTGACTTTAATTCATAGCTAGCCGGTGTTGCAGATACAAAAATTACATTATTACTCAAATACTTCTCGAACTCTTCAAACTTTAGAGGACGATTATCAAAAGCACTTGGCAGTCTAAACCCGTAATCAACTAGCATTCTCTTCCGTGTATAATCTCCGTTATACATGCCATGAAGTTGAGGTAATGTAACATGTGATTCGTCTATCACCAGTAGAAAATTATGGCCAAAAAAGTCTAGCAAACAATAGGGGGGTTGTCCTGGAGCCCTACCATCTAAATGACGAGAATAATTCTCAATTCCAGAACAATAGCCCAATTCCTCTATCATCTCTAAATCGTATTTTGTACGTGAAGCAAGTCTTTGCTTTTCAAGCTCACCTGGTAAATTGGGAAGCCAATTTGCCAATTCGCGCTTTATTGATTCGATAGCGCCTAATCTCGAATTATCGTCGACAATATAATGCTTAGCTGGAAAGATTTTTACAGAATTGGCATCTCTGATCTTCTTCATAGTTGTATGATCATGAATGCTAATCTTTTCGATTTCATCTCCGAAAAGTGAAATACGAATTATATCATCTGAATAGCCTGGAATAATATCTATAGTGTCACCCTTCACTCTGAAGTTTCCTGGCACCAAAGAAACATCATTTCGTTCATAACGTGCTTCGATCAGATTATGAATTAACTCTTTTCTGTTTACTGTCATACCTTTGCTTATCGTAGTGGCACTTTCTTCCCATTCGGTGGGTGAGCCAAGAGAGTATATGCAGGATACTGTAGATACGATTATCGTTGGATCACCTGACATTAACATTGCAGTTGCTTCCAATCTCATTTTTTCAATTTTTTCATTAACCTCTGTATCCTTTTCGATATAGGTATCCGTCTGTGGAAGGTAACTTTCAGGTTGATAATAGTCATAAAAACTGACAAAGTATCCTACATTATTATTTGGAAAAAATTCTTTGAATTCTGCATATAATTGTGCAGCCAGTGTTTTATTATGGGAAATTACAAGAGTATTTTTGTTTGTTTTCGCGATAACATTTGCTATTGTAAATGTTTTTCCACTGCCCGTAACTCCCACTAAAGTCTGGCGTCGTCTGCCTTCATCATTTTTTTCCAATATTCCTCTCACTAATTTTTCAATAGCTTCGGGCTGGTCACCTTTAGGTGAAAATGCATTTTCTGATAGAATAAACCGTCCTTTCGAGCTAGAGGCTAGCAATGGAAGAATTAATCATCAAAACGAGAATATATTGTTATAGTAAGATCAATATTAATATGTAATATATTCTCCAATTCTTAGTTTTAACAGTCACCAATGACATAAAAAGGCCAAATTACAAGATATACATGTTTAAGATATAATATTTATGAGATTTCAGTAGATATAATAGCAAGGCTTTTGTTTAACTATTGACTTTATATCTCATGGAAGATAACTCTGCTTATACAGCAAGCAAGGAGGAATTTTTATTTTTTTTAGAAAATGAAGCCACTCTACGTGTTGATAATTTTATTGAGAGCGCGATCAATGTCGCAGAAGAGGTTCATGAAGGAGTAAAAAGAGAAGATGGTTTTTCAATTTTCTTAGAAACACACACATGGCCAGTCGCAATAGATGTTGTAAAACATTACAGATCGGCTAACCGCAATATTACTAGTGTTGAAGTTGCTTCTGCAATTTTGCATGATGTATTAGAAGATAATGACAGAATTTTAGATTGGTATAAAACAAAGGCATATGGTTTTGAGGCTGACCTTAGATACCGATTCGGAAATAGAGTATATGAGATTGCAACTGAATTGAAAATCCGTCCTCTTGAAAATTATCGCGGTAGAAATGATGAGGAACGTCAATTACACAGGTTTCAAGAGTATTGTGATATTCTCATGATGGCAGAATATGACGTAAAGACTATCAAGCTTGCAGACAGACTTAACAATATGAGATTTCTTATCAGCAAAGCAGGATTGAATAATAAGGTAGTCTATGACAAGATGAAGCGGTATATGAGAGAGGCTGAGGACTTTTATCTTGCTTATACCATGCTTTCTCCAAAGATGCCTGAGTTCTATAGAAAGATAAGATGGGCTTATGAACAATTACGATCTGTTTATTATGAACAAACTCTTGCTATGCCTCAATCACAAAACTTGTAATTGCTGCTGCCGCAGTTTCTGGTCATCTTATTTCTCAAACTCTTGCTTTAACCTCAATAGCTATAAATAGACCATTTAAACCACAATATCTTTCGAATTCAATGAAAAAGGTTGCTATGGGATTTATCAATTGGCCCATTCACACTCTAACATATAGCTTCTTCCAAAACCCATTTAAAGGCAATAGATGGACAAAGCAGGTATCATGGACAATTCACTAAATACTGCTGTCATTGTAAAACTTGAGCCTGATTTTTCAGAGGGCAACGTTAGTTACAATGCAGACGGAACTCTAAATAGAGCAGAAACAAAGAGCATACTTGGTCCTCATAGCGCTGTTGCATCAAGTGCAGCATTTTATGCTAAGGTGAAGTATGATGCTCGTGTTTCTGTCGGAACAATGGGTCCTCCTATCGCTGATTTTGCTTTGCAACAGGCGCAAGCAATATGTGATGCAGATGAATTACATCTTTATAGTGATAGAATATTTGCAGGTGCAGATACGCTTGCCACCGCTGAAGTTCTGAAAACTGGCATTAGTAAAATGGAAAATGGCAAAAAGATAGATATAGTATTTTCAGGACATAGGGCATCAGACGGCGAGACTGGCCAGACTGGTCCGCAGACGGCCTGGAAGCTTGGCTATACTTTTCTAGGCAACATAATCGATTATGATGTTGATATTGAAAGAAGACTCGTTAGAGCAAAACGTTTGATAACCTTGCAAGGTTTTTACGACATTCTCGAAGAAGTAGAAGCTCAATTACCTGTATTTATTACAATTGATCCATCATACAAGTCTTTCTTTAGAACCATTTCACAAAGATTGGCATTTGTAAAGTACAAGAAAGAGGCAATAAATCGAGCTCAGGATTACAAGAGGTATCTAAAGATTTTCAATGCTCAGCAACTAGGAGTTGATTTGAAGTTCGTGGGTCTTCCCGGCTCCCCTACGATTGTATACAAAGTAGAAAAGATTCCCAAGGCAAAAGCAAGTAGAAAAGCAGAAATTGTAGATGGTTCAGATTCCGAACAAATACGCAAGGTTGTCACAAGGATACATGAAGTTCTTGGAGGGATGATAATTAGATGATAAATACTCCTACAACGACGTCTAGCAATGAAGGTAACTACTACCAACATCTTTATGTAGTAATTGAACATGAAGAAGGCAAGATAATCCCTGTTAGTTTAGAGATGCTTGGTGAAGCAAGAAGACTTATGGATGATTTTAACAAAAAGTATTCTTCCCAGGAAAAAGTTGTAGCTGTAGTATTAGGAAAT
>JAJNBK010000105.1 GCA_021155845.1 Nitrososphaeraceae archaeon | reverse complement strand
GTCTGTAGTAAGCCAGTATAAATGAAGCAATTGTAAAGAGATTAAGATAAAGGTTATCTTTAGATTTAGATTTTCATATCGATACCAAAAATTGACAATCTTCTGCATAGCTGTACTCATATATGACTGGCAATTAAGTTATTATAACCAAAGAGGATGATCAATAATATTATAAGTAAATTATAGAATAAGAGTTTACAATAAAAATACTTTTAATATAGCATAATCATAAAGATATTAGCCTCTCTTAATACAACACAACAGTAGAACACTTCGATTATCAAAGAGAGAGAATCATGCTTCATGATTATGAAGTCTGTTTAGTTTCAGCGTTACCAGCTACTGGAATTGCCTGGAAAATTTACCTATTTGTTCTTATGCTATTTACGCCAATTCTTGCTAACTTACCATCTATAATACCAAGAAATCAATACAAAAACTATGAGCATGAGTAGGAATAATGCCTGTATAATTGGCATCACTTCGAGAAAGTAATCAATCAACAGAGCTATAGTGGCTGATACAAGTAGCAGTAACAACCACAAAGTAGATTCGTATGGCTTGTTGGAGCTGTCAATCACTAGGCAGAGATAATGGGTATATTGGAATTTAACTCTGTTCATGGACTTGATTATTATTTATTATATGATTATTATTATTAGAAAAGCATTATATTTACTATCTCTATGAACCGCATATGATTAGAAAGGAGCTTTGTATTCGTGTCTGTTCTTTACTATTAGCGGAATCCAATGTGTCTTTGATGTTAAATATATTTCATGATAATTACAAAAAGAGAGGTTTGGTTATGAATGTATTATTTTATTATAGATTGTCAGCCATATCAATGAAATTATTTACTAATTTGTCTGTAAATGTCTCATTATATTTATATAGTATCTGATTAACTAAATTTCTGTCTATTATTGTATACAGCTGATATTCCCCATAGTGAATTGATATAACACTATCCTCGCAAAGTCTTCTCAGATACCACGATATAGTAGATGGTGCTTTCTTTGAATATTCTACAATTTCATCAAAAGTACATAAATCATGTTCAAGTATGAATATTATTATCGCCCTTTCAATACGAATTCTCAAATGTGCGATAATACGTAATTCTTCAATCGGAATGACAATAGAATAATATCTTGTCGCCTTTTTCTGTCTTATAGTATTTATCTGTCTCATTTCTTCGAGTATTTTCAGGTGGTATGTCAAAACGCCATTTGATAGACGTGTTGATCTTAAAAGCTCTCTGTATCTAATGCCAGGATTTTCATTTATACATTTTAAGAGTTTGTTTTGAATATCATTTAATTCATAATGGTAATTATTTCCTATAGTATTAGCAGCAGGATTATTTATTTTCATATTATAACCCCATATTTACTTTTAATATTGCTATGCTAAACAAAGTTAACATTGTCAAGAGAATTACATGTGGTAATTCTATATGAACTAATGGGAGTGCAATCTCTTCTATATTTTCAGTTGCGTTAAAAAGATATAAAAATTCAGCTATTATCAGAGAAAAAAAACCAAGAGTCATAAAAAATATTCTTGTACTTTTTGTCTTTTTGTATGCAATCATAGATACGACAGTAAGGAAAATGGCTATGGTGAGACTGATTATATGCAATATAATATGATAAATCATAGATGGATGATTAATATGTGGAATAATCACTGGCATAGATAATATTGCTAGTACCAGAGCAGATACTACGATTAATAACTTAGGCTTGCTAGTTAATACATCCTGTATAGAAGCCTTTTTAGATTGCATATATATATTATATAATTTATAATAAAATCAGCTATTAAAAGTAAATTGGTACAACTATCGAATTAGTTCGATGCCTGTACTAGATCGCTTAAATAATTTTGAAAATAGCATTAGTGCAATGTTCAGACCAAACCTCTTTTTACTTGGTGCAATTGCTACTGCTACTGCTGCTGCTATACTTGTTTCTTCAACAGGTATTCAGAATGTTGCATTTGCGCATCAAAGACAATTATTCACAATTGGAGATAAAGATTATTTGTTTGTAGTTGGATCTTTGAATGAGCCAATCTTTGTTGATGACAAATCAGGTGTAGAATTTGCTGCCTACTGGCCTAATGCAACAGATCCTTTGAATTCTGATGCAAATGGAACAAGACCCATTGAAGGACTAGAAAAAATGTTAAAAGTAGAGATATCTGCTGGAAATAAGAACAAGACACTAGACTTTGAACCTGCATTCAGAGAGCCAGGTAATTATGAAGCACCATTCTTTCCAACAGTAGAAACTACATACAACTATACTCTATTTGGTGATATTAACGGTACCGCATTTAGAGCCACTTGGACCTGTAATCCAGCTGGAGGTGAGTCAGAACCTATGTCAGACAACTCCACAGTTCAGATCTCAGAAGGAGTTACAAGAAAAGGATCGATAGGAGGCTTTGGATGCCCTCAATCAAAAACTGATGCTGGATTCCCAGAACCATTTATGTCAAATAACGAAATAGTAAACAAACTAGAACAGCTTGAAAATGCCACTAAAACTCAATGAATATAGAAATACTAAATGGATATACTAACAGTACACACATATATCATCTTTCTTCTTTTTCTTATCTTCTTGATATTAAATCAAAGTCTTTGTTATGCTATTTTATAGTCAACATCAACATTTTAAGAGGAGTATTTCAATTAATGATAAAGGCGCATAAAGAATGATAAATCAAAGAGCTAAAAAAAGATTGGTGCCTTCAAATAAAAATATTATCTTATTACTATTAGTTATTACTATAGTTACATTTTCATCATTTTTCTACGATGAATCATATTTTCTAGCTTACTCACAAGAAGGAAGTGATGGTAGCAGTGGTGGTTTAGAGTATCAGCCTCAGACAGAAGCAGTTACTTCTACTTATGATGGTTTGTTGAAAGTACCTTTAATAATATCCCAGGCAGCAATAGTTGGCGGGGTATTTAACCATATATTTTTTCAGAGAGTGCTTAATAGAATAGATACAAAGTATAGAATTAACATAGAAAATAATAATTTGCAATCCCAGAAAAAATTTTTTATCATAGTGGTATCATGTGGTATCGCTATATTAGTTACTGGAACTTCTTTAATATATTTACAGGCATTTAGTTTATCTATAGATCTTAATACTGATGCTACAACTACTTTTACAATTTTGACATCTACCGATGTTGGAACAGTTTGGATATTACGGATTATTACTGCTTCGATAATAATAGCATCTTCTTTTCTATATTATATATTGGAAAAGATGAAAATAAAAAAGAAAAGAAGAATCGTACCATCATCAGAAGAAGAGCATCATGATATTCAAATAGAAAAAAAGAGAAGGAGTAGTTTTTCAAGAATATTGTTGTATGCTATAATAATAGCTGGTGCGATATGTATCTTCTCAAATAGCCTAGTTAGCCACAATACTGCATTAACATTTCTTCCATCCTTAGCTATATCCATGGATTGGTTGCACTTTATGGCCGTAGCCATCTGGATTGGAGGATTATTTTATATTTCAGCTGTTCTTCTTAATATAATAAGAACAACTGCTAAAGCTAAGACTAAATTTGAAAACTATTCATCAGCTTCAATTAGATCTGATAAAATTGAGAGTGCTTATTTTCTTGCTTTATTGCTACCGCATTTCTCAGTAATTGCAACAATATCGCTTGGAATAATTGGGATAACAGGTCTGTACATGGCTTGGATCCATCTTCATACTGCAGAAGCACTATTTGAAAGTTCATATGGTAATATTTTGATAATTAAATTGTCTGCCGCTCTACCCATGGTAATTCTTGGTGCGTATCATCAACTAAAACTACATCATAGCCTTGTGGAGGTAGCAAGTATGAGCATAAACACAGGAGGAAGAAATAAAAAATCTCCTTTACTTAATTCTGTTAATAATAATAATATTTCACTAGATATATATGCAAAATTTAAGAAAACGATCAAAATAGAATCCACCCCCACATTCTTCTACAATGATGAGCCATGGACAAGTCGCACCATTTATGACGCAAACACCATTGTCTGAAGGTTCAAGCGATTTAAATGAAATACCAATATCACTAGATTCATTTGCTATATTGACAATCGTCTTATCAGCAGTAGTTGGTATGAGTAGTGTTTTTTACTTACGAAAAAGCAGACAACAACTAAAAAAGACCGCAGAGTATCTTCAATATTAGAGCCGGTTACTTAATTCTATCTATCTATAGATATATATATATAGTTTATACAATAATTTTATTATGATGGCAATGATATTATAATTTTTAAACAATTGTGATATGGAGAGAAATACTTAGCATATTACTCATTGTTGATAACATAAAAATAACAATTTAGCGATTCGATTATTGGTATTTATAAATTAGCTATTGACAATGGTCAATCTAGCCCTCTCTAATTGTCTCTTTGAAACTATAATTCAGATCATATGCGCCACTCCTTTGTGCTGTAACCTTAATATCCCACTCTCCAGGCTGACTTAAATAACCTCCTGTTACACTATATTGGCCTTCTCCTTTTTTAGCTAAATTTGCAACTATAGGTCCTATATTAGATTCTGTGTTTGTAAATTGCATAATTACATTTGTTATATTTTTGGCTGGATTGCCCTGTTGATCCGTAAGAGTTAGATTAAATGTATTTATTCCAACAGAAAATGGCGTTATTGCATTTTTCAAATTTACATTATCTATTGTCGCCTGCTCAGAAAATGTTTTATTTTCACTCACAGAGTTTAATGATGATTGTTGTGAAGGTGATATGCTAAATACATATGAACCTTTAGATATATGACCATCATCTCTAGATAGGGCAAGCCATGAAACAGTATATACTCCAGATGAAAGTTTAGATGTATCTAATGTGACAATTGCTTCTCTATTATTAAGCTCGGAAATTGTATAATCATTATTGTCTACTCTCACATTCTTTGAGTTTGTTACATGTATATAGCTGACTTTTGGTTCAGGCCTTTCTGAAAATAATATTGTTACTTTTGATGGTAACGACCGCTCATTAACTTGTTGTATTATTGAATTTGCAGCAGGAGAATATGATACAGGATTTGCATGACCATATGCATTATTTTCTAAAAGTAATGTTGCAATAAGAAAAATAATAAGTATTCCAGCAAGAGTATTCCTTGTCAGTAAAAAAGAAGAAAAATAATTTTGTCGCATATTATAGATAAATCTAAACATAATTTAAATTAATAAGTTTCATAGTTCATTCGACGAATGAACTATAAAATATAAGTACAACATGCATAATCTTTCTCTAATGAAAAATAAAATAATGTTTTCTGTTGCCTTGTTGGCAATTGTAGCATCTATGTCATTTATGACAATTGGATCTTCTACTATAGTTGCCACAGCACAACAAACGACCAGTACCATGGAACAGAGTGAAGGTCAGACTAATGCTACAATTGTTAGAGACTCTACTGCATTTCTTCTATCAGGAGAAATAATTCCAGCAGAAAGTTTCATACACCTATACGATAGTACACCTGATGCAATAGCGTTGGGTCATTTGGCTGCAAAGATCCCATGTGATGAGAATTCAAATTCTACATTGACAATACTCACAGGCTCGGCACCAGACTTTCAACCAGCTGAGTTAGAATTAGTTCAAAACTTATCAACCCCAGGTGAACTATGTTTGTATCATGCAGACTTGGAATCTACACAAGGAGGAGACATAATAACAGATATAGCAATTCAAAATCCAGATGAAGAAGAAGATGTAACATTTCCAGATACAAGTACTGTTGTTATAGGCATTAATAGGATCTTGCCTGGTGGTGCTCAAGAACATGCTGGTGAAGAATAAGAAGTATACAAACCAAGGAACAAAATAGTAACTTTATCACAACAAACCTTATACTCTTCTTTTTTCTTCTTAAAAATCAGTTTATGTGAAAATATTTATGGGTATATATGGGATTACATTAATTTCTGCTATATACCTTTTATATCAGAGAACTTATGGATAGTGTCAGGATATTGGATAATTTACGGCCAGCAATTATCATTAGAAATATTCAGGAGGACGATGTATCTAAAATAGTCGCTTTACAAAAGAAATCATTTCCTGATGTGGCTGCTGGAATGATATTGGCCCCGTCCTTTCTTGAAAATCATATTCGCGTATTTCCTGAAGGTCAGTTTTGTGCAGAAATAAATGAAAGAATAGTTGCATCTGCATGCAGTTTAATAATCTCACTAAAACCCGAATATGCAGAGCATACATGGTATGACATTGTTAGAGATCGAAAATTCACAAGTCATAATCCTAAAGGCGATAGTCTTTATGCAGATGATATCTCGACTCACCCTAATTTTCGATGTCTTGGGATAGCAACAATGCTTTATAATATGAGAAAGGATCTAGCCATAAAATTGAATTTAAGGAGAATAATAGGTGGAGGTAGACTGCTCCAATATTATGAATATGCAGATAAAATGTCAGCTTTAGAATATTCACAAAAGGTAATAAAAGGAGAACTAAAAGACCCTGTCCTTTCATTTCAGTTAAAAAACGGATTTAGATTTATTAAAATACTTCCTAATTATATTCAAGATACTAGCTCACTGAATTACGCCAGTTTCATTGAATGGTTAAATCCCAAATGTCGGTAGTGATATTTTTATCATTATAGATTGTCATGTACATCTTAACTATTACGAGTATACAAATAAACTTTCACTAGAAGAAAGATTAACAGCATTACTAGATGTCATGACTACAAACAATATTGATTATTCTATTATTCTATCATCTTATAAGGTTGATGTGGATAGACCTTCGACAGCTCAAATTCTTGATATCACAAAAAAACATGATAATCTTGGAGTTGTGGCCGGGTTTTCAATTGATAATCATACTGATGAAGATTATCGAAATTGTAGAATATGGTTGAAAGAGGGTTTACTTAAAGGTGTCAAGCTTTACTGTGGCTACGAACATTACTACCCATTTGATAAAAGATATCAAAGAGTGTATGACATGTGTATGGAATTTGAAGTTCCAGTCATGATTCATACTGGCGATACGTTTTCAAGAAAAGGTAAGATTAGATTTTCACATCCATTGAACATAGATGATGTTGCTGTTGACAATCCTGATCTAAAGATAGTAATGTGTCATTTAGGAAATCCCTATATCCTTGATTGTCAGGAAATCCTGTATAAGAACAAGAATGTCTATGCGGATATTTCAGGATTGGTTTTTGGCAATTTTACTGTACATTCCAGAAAATATATGGTTAACAAAGTGACAGGCCAATTTCTAATATGAGTTCCTATCTTAATTTTGTTGAAAAACTTAAGCTCAGTTCCCAAATAAGAGATCTTGTAATGTTTAGAAATGCAAAGAATCTCTTTAGAATCTAAATTTATTATCTATGTGTTTCTATTTTATTTAAGATGAATTTTATCATAGTGATATTATTGAGTCTTTCATTATTAGCCAATATATATTGCATTCCAACACAGCTCCTCACTGAATTACGCCAGTTTCATTGAATGGTTAAATCCCAAATAATACTGCGCTTATAATACTAAAATAAATATTAATGCATAATCATATCAAAATACAAAATACAAAAAGAAGATCTCACAATGGAGCATTCAAAACCAGTAATATGAACAGAGGAGATAGATATATGTGCTTGATCACAAAATTCAAAGAATCCATTAATAGATAGTTCTATCTTAATTCAAAAGCAATATTTCAATACTTAATTGTAAATATTATTATTCTACCTTTTTTCTTTGCATGTTAAATACTCTATCAAGATCTAATCCTGAATGTAGTATGTCTCCCATCTCTACAGTATATGATCTTTGGAAGAAAGAAGAAAGAAGAAAAAAGCTTGAATTTAGCTGATACCTTTCTAAATCTTTCTCACAAAGTATATACATACAGAACTTGACTGAGCATTGCATATCTCCGTGGGTTTATCTGGTAAAAGGGCCTGCTACAGTAACTTTAGCAGGTACTGCTTATGTTTTAGGAAAAGACGTCTCTCATAGCGATGTATCAGTGGAAGCTGGTAAGATTTTACCATTTGAGATTGATTCTCTTTGCCAAATTAACATAAACTTAGACGAAGGTGGCGAAAGTTGGCTCGCAGACCACTATAGTGCTGGTACAACAATGTGGCAAGAGATCGTTAATAAGATTTTAATTGAAAAATTTAGAACAATATTATTGATAGGCGATACCGATACAGTTATTGATAGGCGATACCGATACAGGAAAGTCCTCACTAGCAACCTTTATTGTAAATTTGGCACTTAAAAAAAACCTTAAACCAGCAGTTATTGACGCAGATATGGGGCAGGGGGATTTAGCTCCACCTACTGCCATAGGAGGCACAATAATCAAAAATCCGATAACAGATCTGAGAAATCTAGATGCACAATTCTTCGAATTTATTGGAAATACCAGTCCAGTTGGATTTGAAGATGTCACAATTAATGCCATCAAACAAATTGTTAAAAAAATTACAACAACTGAGTCTGATATTTGCATAATTAATACCGATGGTTATATACTCAATAATGGTATCGATTACAAAGTAAAGATGGCAAAAAAGTTACGATCAGATTTAGTTATATGTCTTGGTGAGAAATGTGTATTCGAAAGTTTTAGATCAAAATATTTATCTCTTGTTTTACATAGCAAAGGTCCTACTAAAACCATAAAAAGTAGAATTGAACGCAATCAGCGAAGGTTAAATCAATTTCTTCGCTATATTGATGGCAATAATAATAATATTCATAAAAATGTTACCATAGGAATAAAGAGCATTAAAATCGTATATAGAGGTATAACATATTCCAAAATACTGAAAGACACACATGGTCTTTTACAATTAGGTAAATACTTTCGAATAAAACCATGGAACCTTCAAGGCATGTTTATAGGATTAGGGTTTAAAGAAGATATTGTTGGATTTGGTATTATAAAATATGCATCTGCCTATAAAATATCTATCCAGACAAAAATTAATTACTTTAACAAGATTTATCTCAGTCATTCTGGAATAACAAAGGACAGGACCCTAGAATTTAGGATAATCATTTGAAGAATCGACAAAATCAATTATTAAAGTTCTTGCTTTACCA
>JAJNBK010000104.1 GCA_021155845.1 Nitrososphaeraceae archaeon | reverse complement strand
AATCAATCTTTAGTACTTGGAGGAGATTGGGCCTTAGCTGTTATTGATGGAAATGCAACAGGATTGTATTTTGACTTTACAATGACTGACACAGCTGGAGTTACACGCCATTATATGAGTTTCTCTGACTTCCGATCTAACAACACATCGGTGCAACTAAATCCTAATGGCGTTACCACTATTTCAGGAACAGTCGATCTCAGAGAGAGCTTTAACCCTGTGTTGGAAGATTTAAATATAACAATGGACATTTTAAACGGAAATATAATCCGCATTAGCACAACTGATGAACGTGTACGTATAGCTGAACATTTTCAAGAACAACCTATCTATGGAACAATTGATTCATTACGTGACGACATTAATAATGTACAGCTAGTAGAGGGACCTAGGCCATAGATCTTTAATTAGAACTCAAATATAAAAGAACAATAAGACAAAAATTTTTTCTTTAAAACCATATTTATAGAAGTAACTAGTTTGTAGTGCAATTATATCGATCTAGTTTTATATCATATATGTCATTGGACATATATCATATGGCGGCATGACTATGGCATAGTCATAGACAAATGACTAGTGCATCTGATGTTCTAATGATTTCACGGACTTGCAACAAGACCAGCAATGACAAAGAAACATAAACATATCTGAATTAAGAAAAGCACAAGACTTCAAATGATGCTGTTGATGTTTCCTCTAAGAGGAACGATATAACAAGGATTATCTTTCTTTTAGTGTAAGTCATTTATTATAATATAAGATGACGTTTATATCTAAAGCTATTAGATTAAAGAATTATTTTTGATTCTGTACGATATAATATTATAGTGATTAAATTGAGGTGTTTTACGAAGGTTTCCTGTTTAGAAGGAATCAGGCGAAATCAGGCAGCAAAAAATGGTATCAATGGTATCATAAAATGAAAGTCTTATAAGCTGAATCATTTAAACTGTAGGGCAAAAAATAACATTGACGATTAGCGAAGAAAGAAAAAGACGCGTTATCGACCTTTACTATAATCAGGGAAAGACAACGCGCGAAATTGCACAAATAGAGAAAATGTCACCCCGTGACATACACGCTATCATAAAGGAAGAAGAAGCTAGACAACAGAAGCATAAACAACAAGAGATATCCGCCCAAGCCTACAAACTATTTTCCGAAGGTAAGACACCTGTTGAAGTAGCCATCATACTAAACCTTCCTGCATCAAAGGTATCTAAACTATACAGAGAATATTGGAAGCTAAGGGGATTGGATAAACTCAATGCCATATACAAAGAGACAAATGGCAAAATATGGATAATTTTAAAACTATACAAAGAATTGATAAAGAAAAGACGTATGACTATAGATCAAGTAGTTAATGCTGTAGATATTGCTGTTAATAGACTTCCTCATATCGAAACTCTCTATAAACAAGCCAAAGATCAGGCTGAGAATATGCAACGCACAATACAACGATTGGCAAATGATATAGAGGCTAAGAAATATAAAATATCAATATTAGATAAAATTGCATTCTCTTCTGAACAAGAGTGCAAGAGAAAACATCAAGAAATACAGGAACTTATTGCTCAAAAGGATAAAATAGAAAAGCTTATTGCAAAAGTTTTGAACAACGATGAAGGCTATTCAAAGCTACAGCAATTCGTCAAAGATAATACTAGAGCTGCTTTATCCAACAACAAAATACTCATATCAACAGCTTTTGCAGCAGTAATCCAGATATTAAAAACTGATCCACAAATGATTAATTTAATTCAGAACACGTCTAGAGCAAATGATGGTGAACAACTCAAAGATAATGATGATAGCATTACCAAATACCTTGAATCCAATAAAGATAGACTATTAGATTTAGCGGAAAAGTATTATGAAAACCTTGTCGAAGCATTGACAAATAATATTATAAATACTGCTGCCGTGGCTACTTCGTCTTCATCCAATCTTTCATTATCACAGCTGCAGTCATCATCTACATTCCCAAACATATCTAATCAAAGTGATAAGTACAGAATAGAAGAGACAGAAAATCAATGTTATAGCAAAGGCGATATTGCTGATTGATTTAGAGTAGGTTAATTTCTTTTTGCAATACTCATAAATTAATATTGTAGTAGAATATGCATTAAATTATGGCATTTACTTTTGGCCAACCAACTATATATTTAATATACTAACAATTAATATGACTTGATGACAAACCCACGATGGTTTAACAACCGAATTGACTCCAATACATTCTACTCATCTATAGAGGAACTATTTTCACAATTTGGACCTCCATATGGAGCAGGAGATAATAAGGTAATACCAAATGGATTCTTCTGGTCCTCATTAGCGATCAATGTTCTCTTACGAAGTCGTGAATACTCTTCTAATCCAACTCAGAACCAATGTGATAATAAAGAGAATGAAGTCACTGTGTATAGCTATATACATAATGAAACCACTATGATGATGTTAGGTCTAATCGTTCTATCATGGTTAAAAGTCAATCTTGAGAAAAAAACGGAGAATGGACACTGTCATAATCCTACTCATAAACCAACAACAGCAACTAAGCCAGCTAACTGTCCTGTTGGTAGTATATTCCACAAGGAGCTGTATGACGATTTTACAAACATATTAGAAGATTTTCTAAGAATGGTTAAAGATTGCAAGCCGACACCAATAAAGTCGTAAATTTCATAAAATATATAATCTATAAAAAACTCTTTGACCTTATCTGACTCAGAATATTTGCCATATCTTTAAGCGGTTCGGTCATAATAATAAATCTATATTTTTGATACCTATGCCTTTACTCCTGTCAATATTTACTCATCTCTGGAATCCTGTAGGATTTCCAGCTGTGTGGGTTGTTGAGGCCAATACATGCACAGAACTACACATAATGGAAGGTTTGGGTCATCATCATGAACAAAGCAGCATTTATCCTCATCCATATGATCATCCGTATTTTGGACAATATTTTTCCTAATAGTGATTTGTCAATTTAAGATTGTCTGCAGCTTGATAAAGGAAATATTTAGAAAAATAAAGTGTGGTAGTTTAGACAGATTGTTTAGGCTGTTGGTTGTGGTGTTATTGGTGGTATGTTAGTATTCACGGCATTGGGTGCGTTAGGGTCTATAGCTGTTGCTGCACCACCTTTAGAAGGACAGTTAGCACCACCTGCTTCGGCTGTTTGAATCCCAATTCCACCTATCATCACAAATGAACTTGCTGCTAGAAAAGATATGGTGGCCAGAAGTATAGCCTTGTTATTCATCCTTTAAAGATAGGGTAAACTCTGCTTATAAAAGTAGCGACGGCGTTATTATGTATTTTTCCAATTGAAGAAGGTCAGCTATACCATAAATTATCCATTTATTACTATTCCACATCCATACAAAAAATATAAAGAAAAAATAGTTAGTTCGGTATTTCAGTAGCATTTGCCAAATCACTGACTGTCCTTTTTCAGCGACCATTATACTATGGCCAACTTCCTAGTCCTGCATACTGAGGTACAACTTTATGGTAAGGCGAATTCTATAGTATTATAATTATTGTCTTTTATGTAGTTGTCTGAACAGCAACAAAGTTTTCTCTAATATATCTTCTGAGTTCTTCAGTGTCTTTTCTGCTTAACAGTATGTCTTCTTTGAAGATACTCTTCTTTCCCTTGAATACATTTATTCTTACTATATAGGTTTCTACTTTGTCTAGAGATTCTGATGATGATGATGATGATGGAACTATTTCCATCTTCAATTCAGGACCCTTTGAAAACATTTCCTTTTCTCCTTGAGCATATAAAATATTGTCGTTACTTCTGTCTATATGTGGACTTATGAATTTGAGGTCGAATCTGTTAATTCTGTCTTCTATCATAAGTTTGAGCATATCGTTTTTATCCTCCTTTTCAAATCTTAAAATATAGTTTTGAAGGGATTCGATTTCAATAACGTTACCAATAGAAGATAATTGTCTTGGCTGTTCTTGTCCTTCTACTTTTTGTTCTTCTTCCTTCCCTTCCTGTTACTCTAAGATTTTCATCTATGGTTTTCTGAAGCTCTTCACTATTCATAGCTTTAGTAGGTCCTCTGAACCATTGATTTTTTGCATCTTCAAAATCCATCAATCCTCTATAATGTACTATATAACATTCCTTTGCATTCCATCTTCTTACAAGTTCAAAGGCATCACTAACAGATATTAATCCTGTTTCAGGATGAGGATTATAACTTTGAGTACCTAATATAATAAGGTCAGGATTCCAGAATAAATTCTGATCTACATCAGCTGGTAATGAGAGAAAATCCCATCCAATTATTATTTTTCTCCTATCTGGTAACTTAAGTATGTATATGACAGAACCTGGTGGAGAATTATCACCGTGATATGCCAAAATAGGTATTGCTGAGATAGAGGCTACTTCAAAAGATTGATTTGGTTGGATTACATTAAAGGATACTTTATTATTTGTTTTAGAAATATCAGGGAATTTACTTACAACTTGATCATGACACTCCTTAGTACAAAATATTTTCAAAGCTCTTGATTGTTGGTTAGTCTTACTGATGAGTAGAGGTAATTCCTTAATATGGTCATCATGTGAATGAGTTATAAGTATAGAATCTGGTAGATGAATTGCAGTAGATTTGGTAGTTAGATCATTAAAATCACGATAAGGAGATAGATCTATTTTTTCAATGCTTTTGACTACGCCTTCACCGATATCTACTAGCAAATGGAAAACTTTATTGTTATTTGGTGTTATTGATGATGA
>JAJNBK010000103.1 GCA_021155845.1 Nitrososphaeraceae archaeon | reverse complement strand
TAATGATATTATTGAAAAAGATGAGAATACAAGAAGCAGTAATGTTAACAGATTGATTGATAAATTGCGTACGCATACTATATTATACATCTTGTTTGGCATTTATAGATAATAAATAATAATAAATAATTATTTTTTTGTTTCTTTACCTCTTAGAATCTCTTCAAATCAATTCATCTTATCTTTTTTCAAATAAAGGACTTTAGGGCTATTTAGTTAACTAAATGATAATTTTACTCAGCAATATCACCAAGTCGAAGAGATTCCTCTATACTTTCTTTTTCTTTCTTGAGCTTTTCTAACTCTAATCTTTCACGTTCACGGGATTTACGATAATCTTCAAGTTGATCTTCTAAGGTCGAATTTTTCACTCTTCAATAGAAACAATTCATTTACATATTTTTCTTTTTCTGCTTTCATTCTATGTAGTTGTGTCTCGATTTCACGTTTTTCTGTTTCCATCTCACGTAATTCACTTAAATGCCATTGACGTTGTTTTCCAAGTTGTGATAGTCCAACAGGATTATTCTCATCGACTAATTTAGCAAGTTTAACAAGTTGCCCTATGCTTATACCTTCTTTCTTAGCTTCGCTGCATAATTTTAAAAGATATGGAATATGACCTTTGTGCTCTTCATATACTATACCGAACTTGTATAATCCCTTTAGCTTCAAAAAACCCTTATAAAATTGTGTTACTTCTTCCTCTGATAACTTTAGCTCTATTGCCACTTCGATAAGGTTCTTGCCTTCAGAAAATAGCTCGTAGGCGGCTACTTGTTTAGAAATTTTGTCTTCTTGTTCTTTATGTTTAGTTTTAGAAACAGCAGCAGCATTTTCTTCTTCTTCATGTTTCTTTAGTACAGCACTTACATAATTTGGTGATACTCTAAGCTCTTCTACTATCTCACGAGAAGTCTTTCCCTGATTATAGTAAAGATCTATAATGCGTCTCTCTTTTTCTTCTTTACTTAGATACATGCATTGTCTGTTAGAATAAAGATATATAATATATAAGACTTACTTTCCTACTATTGGAAACATTTTGCTATTCTCTGTTATCTGTGTGTTGGCCTCTGCTATTTCTGCTATTTTTATTTATATTCTAATCTTGAATTATGCGTCATAACAAGAGAGAAAAATAGATGATATATACACATTTACGAAAAATACAGTCTAATTTTATACTTTAATCATAGATGTGTATGTTCTGCATTGTTGTTTACTCTTATCTGATGATTCTATAGACAGATCTGAATAGCTTGATACTCGATCTATCTGTTGGTACTTTGAATAATCGATACATAATGTAATATTTTGTCATTGCTCACCCTATTTTCATATTATATATCAATGTCAAGCTTTTATTGTAATAGGGCTAAATGGAGTTAGAAGGTTATTATTAATTATATTTCTTAATTTTATTATTTTATTAAGATTCATAAGTACTTATTACACACACCTCTATTACGTGGATAATTTAAGAAAATCAAACAACATCTTCACTTTCTGTAGACATTGTCTTTTTGCTTCAGAAGATTTTTATTTCATACATGAATGAAATAATGGGCTTTTATTCCTTTTTCTTCTTAAGTTATAGATAGCAAATCCTACACATATTATAAGAGGTAGGGTGGTAATAAAGAGACAAGATTGACATGGAGTAGTGGCTTCTAAACTGATATCATTTAATAAAAGGATTCAAATAGATATCAAATATGAAATCTTTAAAGGATTTAAGTTCCGTCAAAGTGTTAAGAAGGATTTAAACCTTGTTGGTAAATGAGGATTCTTTTATTCGCTTATTATGTGAAAATCGGTTCAGTGGGCCGAGTCGTTTGTGAACTGTTATCGACACAAATTTGCGGCTCAAGGATCTCCCGTGACGCTATCGCTTCTCTAAACATATTCTAAATTATGCTAGGACAAAGTTTTTCTCCTTAATCTTTTATTATCAGAAATCTGATCATAGCAGTATAATATGATGTTTGTTCTGTGGATCACCTTTATAATATTATTTATTTGTAAAGGTCAAGGTTGAAATAGAATAGCAGGCTTCATCTATTTTGAAATTATCATCAGTTGCGTAGTATTAGGATATCTGGATAGCCTAGTTTTAGCACAGAGTGGGATACCTATTGAAATAGAACCTGACACTTCCTCTGATTATAGTACATTTGCAGTATTCATATTCATTATTATAATTGTAGCAGTAATATGGAACTTAACACACAGAACCAAAAAACGACGGTATTTTCAAGCCGACATTAAAAGGGAAGTATTAAAGGATCAAAATTACAAGTGCGCCATTTGCAAAAGAAGTACAGAAGTGTGGGATTATGACCATATCGATGGCAACAGATCTAACAATGACATATCTAATTGTCAAGCATTGTGTCCAAATTGTCATGCTAAAAAGACAAGGGGATTACTGAAGCAGGATAAGTCATCCAAGCGTGGAATTATAATCCTTATAGTAATTATTTTGATATTCTTAGCGATGGTCGCAATTATTCTATAGTTAGAACGACAGCACTGACTGTTGCAAAATCAATTATCAAATCTGTTCATTTTGTTGTTAATTGGTTGTCTCCTCAAATGAATTAATTATGTATTTTTCGAATTCTTGCTCCTCTCTCTCTCTCTCTCTGCTTGTTCAGTATTCAAATCTTAATTTAGACTGGATATCTGAAGCTCATAAACTATATGAACAACTTTAAGACAACAACAAAAAAAGAACAAATAATACATAACGGGACTGAAGAAACAAAGCAAAAATGCATACCTTATATTATAGATAATCGATACTTAAAAAGGGAACGATCTTATTACAGTTTACTTTCATCTATATACCAAAATATTTCCTTAATACCATCTACTTTCTTCTTTATAGGAACCCTTCTTAAAATATAGAATTTGAGCACCTTTAAGATTACATCGTACAGAATTAAAAAAGAAGTCTCAAATCTAATACTTTAGATATAAATGTCGTTTTACAGTATTCTATATATAAATATTACAAAAAGTATACCAAAGCTATGGCTTGACTTGCATAAAACATTAATTAATCTTGCAATGACGCTATAAAACAATGAACATATTTCCTTCTCCTGAACAAAGGCTTTTCCCTTTTCAGTTTTACGCAGATATGAGACATAACAACCCTGTTGCATACGATGATAGGAACAATGTATGGGCTGTATTCGTTATTATGATGTTCAGTCTATTCTAGGAGACTCTACACACTTTTCTTCAGCACCTTACAATCCAACATTACAGCGAAAGCGAAGGACTATTACAACGCCGGACAGTTTGATCGGATCTGATCCTCCATATCATAGAACGTTGAGAGCCGTAGTTGCATCTGCATTTTCCCCTATGACAATATCTAAGTTAGAACCAAGAATAGAAAGTATTACCCATGATTTACTTAATCAGGTAATAGAGAGAGGAAATATGGATCTGATAAATGATTTAGGCTATCCATTACTTGTAAGTATCATTGCTGAACTTCTAGGCGCTCCATTAGAAGACAGGGATACTTATCATTGCTGAACTTCTAGGCGCTCCATTAGAAGACAGGGATACTTTTCATGTCTGAGCTGACAAATTAGTAAGTTCTCTTGATACCCAGTATAATCCGAAGACTGATGATTTTCCCGATCCCCAAAGTGAAATGGATATACTATTTTGATCCTTTTAGCAGATAGTGAAGAATACTACTACTAAATCAAAATTGTCATTCCCTCCGTATTGCGATCAATATTAAAACACTTAATAATTTTAATACTATTCGAGTGAATATGACAAAAAACAATGTAGTAATAGGAACTATTGTGGCAGTGACTGTTGCTTTGATTATAACGGCAAGCACCGTTCCAACGGTCTTAGCTCAACAAGCTGGGAATATGACAGGTGGTGGTGGCGACTTAGTACAGAAGATGTTATCAGCAGCTATCCAAGCAAAAACACTAAAAACAGTTATCAATAATAAGGATGTTTATGTAATTGCCTGTGATCCAGACATGACAGATCCAGCCACCCAATGCGAAGTATACACAATCCAACCAGCAGAACAACAACCATGATAGCTGGATAACCGTACATAGTAATGAAAGTTAATTCTCTTATTTTCTCTTTAATAATAAAGCAAACAACAAGAGACTGATTCTTTTACAAGGTTCAATAAATAAATAAAAAAATCTTATCATCTAATTTCCTTACTTCAGATTCAACATTATGATAGAATTGATATAGGAATTTTGCTTGAAATTGTTCATCCTTGATTCCTACAGGATGAGTTTCGTTAAATGGTTATACCTAAAATGACAGGATGTCCTCGGTGGTCATTGTTCATAGATTTGAAAACATCTTACACAAGTTAAAAGCTAAAAAGGATAATGAAAGTAAAATAGAAGATAATTGTTGCACCTCTTTCATTGTACCTCTTCTTTTTGCTGATGCTTCTATTAGATAATCAATAATTCCTAACCTGTCCAATTTAACTATGGCTTGGCTATTTGCACAGAGTAATAGAGCTTCTTTCTCTATTGATTTTGCAAGATCAATATAGACATCTTTTGCTTTTTCATTATCGGTAATAACTTCATAAAATTCTGATTTTATATCTTCTTCAATTTCTCTTATTTTTTGTTTGCACCTATTGATTTATTCCAAAGATTATCAGCAATATAGTGCTCTGCTGTTCTATGACTTCTTCCACAATCCTGTATAAAAATTGATGGTTGGATTCATTCAAAATTGTTTTAATAATCGTTCATCCAACAAGTCCTTGATTGTTATCGATCTATTGTTGGATGACTCTTTTACTGCTACTTGTATTAGATCCATTAGATTTGGACCACACCGTTTGGGCCCAGCAACAAGCGCTTAGCCAAGATTCATTAGAGAACACCAATACCCAGATAGCAAATCGCCTTAACACGATAATTGAGCTTTTGCAACAGGCAAGACAAGGAAGTATTATCCAACTATACCTCACCATAATAGTTTTCATGATGGGACTGGCATTTGTAATCTTTGGACTGTACATTGGTCAGGAGCATAAACTTTCTGTCTTTACAAAGAGACTCTATCTATTCGCTTATTTTGCACTTATTGTTCCTATCACAATTATACTCCTGCGATACATAGCTAACACTCTGTTGTCTAATATGTTAGACGATCCACTCCTTATAGTTGCATTTATACTTCTCATTCCTGTTGCGGCCTCATATATCCTAATGATAGCTAAATTCAGGCATGACATTATGCCGCATTCTTAAGCCATTATCTCTTCCTTTTGTGTTAGTTTTTTATTTAGATATCAACTTTCGTAATAAGCTTCTGGTATGATCTCGCATTTTGCGATGTTAATTAATGTGCCTCGTAACTACTCGTATGACACAATTTGGTTCATATGGATTATTGCAGCAGAACACTCGATCAATCAATCAATCAAATCTGACCATCTTCTCAAGCTTGGTTTTGTACATATTCAATTCGTCATGAGCATCATTATATCCTCGCTCAAGCAACAGCTTTATCGTCTCAGAAGAGAAATCAAACGTTTTGTTAGAAATAGTATGCTCATCATTCTGCCGGTTTACACGTATTATTTCATCTATTTGAAATCGCCCTTCAACTATGTCCTGAAATCGTCTCGACCTTACGAACTCGCCCTTGAATTTTGTCTTCTGATTCAAGAGATTATTGATTCGATCATCTTTCACGCCGTGCTCCTCTGCCATCTTTATTAGCGCCCTTACTAAATCAACATAATCAGACACTAGCATGAGCATATCTTCCTCTCGATCAGTCCTATCAGAAAAAGTTATGTCAGTGTTTCTGTTGAGAACACCGTCTCTATCAGTAGGAATTTCTACCTGTTTTTTAGGATGCAAATTGACTATACATGCTCCTAATCTGGGAATAGCATCTTTTAATCCTCTAACCCTGTACCAATAATTTCTGTGCAGCAAAACTAGCTGAGATAATGGAGTATTTGTCATAAGGCCTCCATCCCAAAAATACCGCATCTCTTTTCTGTAACCAATGTCATTACCACTAGTTACCTTCTCTAGGTCAGCCTCTCTAATAGTAGCTTCAGAGTTATAGCTTTCAACTTCTATTTTAGCAAAATCAAAATTGACTGGATAGGATCCGCTTGCTATAACATGGTCGGATGTGATTCCCTTGTCATATCGGATAACATGCTCAAATCCACTTTCCTTGTCATTATGACTGATGAATCTTCCATACTCTGTTTTTCGTGAACCATCTTCCTTGGGATAGCTGTCGAATGTCACCGGTATTCCTTCAGCAACGTCAACTGTAATCAGTATTAGTCGAGGTTGATTTTCTTCTTGGGTTGTAGCTATCGGAAACTTTGCAAATCGTTCTAGACTTTGTTTTAATGGCTCATTACTATACCTGTACCATGTATTATCTGGATCGTAAAACTTATTGTCATATGCAGGTAGATAAGGATAAAAGACAGTCGGTACTCCATATACCGCAAACTCTCTAGCTGAATAGTATCTTCTTGCAGCTTCTCCGGATGCAGTCTTTCCATTAATTGTGTGCCAGTAATCCCACCATGGTTTAAAAAATGGATTTGTTTCCACTATTGATTCTTTGGAAAGATAGTTCCAGAAGTCAACAAGTCGCTCTGCAGATCCTTCATAGGTCTGGTTCTCCACAACGTAACTTACCAGAACAGCAGCATTAATAGCACCTATTGAAGTACCCGCAATAATATTAAAGATAGGCTTTCCAGTTTTCTGTTGTTCTTTATCTCTATTTGATAAGAATTCATATAATGCTTTATACGCTCCAGCTTCATAAGCGCCTAGCGATCCACCTCCCTGAAATACTAACCCTCGTTCCTTTTCTGGAATATCCATTTTCTTCTTACTACTTTGCATACTGTTAAGAGATAGGAGATTAAGGATAAATAATCTTTGTTTAAACACACAGGCCCTCGTCATCTTAAGAACAGCAATCGACATTAACTTCTCAAAGGCGGCATTATAGATCTTTTGTTTGATATTTGATAATTGATAATTGATTTAGCAGGTATTGAGGACATACTTAAATGAGCCCAGAATTTTGTATTTCGTGGTCGAGAGTAGTGAGACGATAGTAACCTTCATGCTCAGTTTTAGCCTGTTTTTAATTGTCATCTCCGCAGTACACCGCTACGCAAGAAACTTCATCATCGCCGGGGTGACGATTTTAATGTTTCTTGGAGCAATCTTGCCATCGATTCCTTTTGTTGGTTTCGAAGTTGAAGAACTCTACAATATTATTGAAGAGATTTCTCATATCATATTATTGATTATTATTCCAATTTTAATCTTCGAATCTGGACGCAAGTTAAAGATTGTACAGATCAAAAAGGAAGCCATACCAATCGGGTTCTTCGCAATTATAGGAGTAATAATAACTATCCTAATCATAGGAATTGGAGTTAATGGCGTATTTTAGATTCCATTTATTGATGCCTTGCTTTTTGGGACTATATTGGCTGCTACTGATCCAGTAGCTGTAGGTGTCATATTCAAGAAATTTCCAATTCCACATAAATTGAATATGATCATTGAAGGCGAGTCTTTATTTAATGATGCAATAGGAGTTAGTTATCTCTTTTAATGTTGTTAAAGGGATAATCTTCTCAGGCGTTGCCTTTTCATTGCTAAATGTGTCTATCTCTTTTATCTGGGCAATGGTAGGTGCAATCGCTCTTGGTGTTGGAATAGGCGGGATTGGTGGAAAAATTCTTAAAAGTGGAAGGCCGATGAGTACGTCGACTTTACCTTTTCCTTAGGTTTGGCTATCGGTGGCTATATAGTCGCTGACCACTTTCTACATGTTTCTGGAGTAGTTACCACTTTGTATACTGCGATACTAATCGTTTACACACACAGAGAGATTTCGACTGGTGTTAGAAAACTGTTTCATAAATACTGGGACTACCTCGGTTTCATCACAAACGGTATCCTGTTCTTCATTATTGGGATTCCTTTGATTGCAGTGGAATCAGCTGAAAGTATCGGCTTTCCACTGATTCTTATCATAGTCACTCCCTTTGTCATCATGATGTTATCCAGAGCTGTCGTAGTTTATGGAGGAAGTACATTTTTAAGAATCTTGAGTTAAAATCCCTCTCCAATGGCAAAATATTCTTACCCTTGGAGGGTTAAGAGGAGGTATGACAGTAGCATTAGTTCTCTCACTTTCTGCAGAATATGAATTCAAGGGTCTATTCATTAGTTTAATCATACATTTAATCGCGATTAATTTAGTACTAAGTCCTATTTTCTTAAATCAGTATCTGAAAAAATCAAAAATGACGTAGTCATACAGAGGAAGGTTAGAGAATCAACAAAAATAGCCAGGTCAAATACGGAGACCTTTCAGGCTAGTCACAATACCAAAGATATGGTATGCAAAGTACGTGTTCTAACATATTTTTTATTGTCAGTAGATGAAATATTCAGCATCAGATGATCAAATATATAAATAAGCGTTTTAATGACAATTTTCTATGCACAAGAATTAACTGGAACTACCCGCAGGTGCTGCTCCTGACGTTGGATAGTTCTGTCATTCCCAGTAGGAACAACGGCATTTTTGATAATATTACTTGCAATTGCTTTACTAATTGATGGTATTGCAAGAGTAATTCATGGTATTGGTGACAAGACAAGCCGTAGTTGGTCAAGGATATTCAGAATTGCGGCAGGTGTAATAGCTATTGTATTGGCTCTAGTGATAATCGCATCTCCTGTTATAGGAGCAGCTCTTGTAGGCATATTACTAGGAATAGCTCTGTTAATAATAGGCATTGAAATCATAGCAAGAGGTGTCTCTGGAAGAAAAATATCATTAACACGATCTTAGGGTAGATAGAGAGACAGACATCCCAATTTTCCTAAATATTTAAGATTATGTATTTATGTATTCTCTTTCAAATCTTGATTATGCCATGGTCTTTTTAGCAAATATATTCAGATTAATTCTACTAAGCCTAGATATGTTAGTCATAACTCTTAAACTAAATCATTTTACACTGTGCAAGTGGATTACATACACTAGTGTATTGCATCCCACCGAACCAGTAGAAATTTTGACC
>JAJNBK010000102.1 GCA_021155845.1 Nitrososphaeraceae archaeon | reverse complement strand
ATTGTTAGAGGTAGATCAAATGATATATTCAATGAAACTTGTTAAAGAGATAAGAGACGCATCTACTAGATCCGGTACTCAACTTTTAAGATGCTTGACATCATTCATAACTGATAATAAATTAATGAATGAATACCAACAGGCAATAAAAGAAGGACAAGCTTCAGGAGTATATTCTACCGTAATGGCCGTTGCAAGTAACGCGCTAAAGATCCCAAAGCAAAAATCCGCTATTATGATGCTTTATACTTTTTCCGTAAGCATAGTCGGAGCTGCATTAAGATTGGGGATGTTACAACATTTTGAAGGCCAGAGAATTATACATGAATTAAAACCTACTATTTTAGATACCATGATAAAGAACATTGACAGACCATTAATAAGCATGTGGCAGTTTGCTCCAGAGATAGATATTATTCAGATTTCACATGAAAAATTGGATTCAAAAATGTTTATTACTTGATCACGTCGTAATTTTTTATATGAGTACTAAACGAATTCCCAGGGTAGGAATTGGTGGTCCTGTTGGTTCAGGAAAGACCATGCTAATTGAGCAAGTCGTTCCTATATTATCATCTAGAGGTTATAGGGCAGGTATAATTTCAAATGATGTAGTCTCTCGGGAGGATGCAGATAGAATGAGACGGAATTTAGCAACACAAAAGGGCTTGATGACAGAGGATTTAGTGATTGGATTAGCAACAGGTGGATGTCCTCATACAGCTATACGTGAAGATCCATCAATGAATATATCTGTAGTAGAGGAGATGGAAGCTAAACATAATGATCTCGATTTGATTATAATTGAAAGTGGAGGCGACAATATTACTACCACATTTAGTCCTGCACTAGCTGATTATTTTATCTATATTATAGATGTCTCTGGTGGCGATAAATATCCCAGAAAAAGAGGGCTTGGCATAGAAAGCTGTGATCTCTTGGTAATAAATAAGATTGATATTGCACCTCATGTTGGCGCGGATCTTGGCATCATGGAAAGAGATGCCAAGTCTGTAAGAGGAACCAAACCGTATGTCTTTGTGAACTCTAAGACAGGTCAAGGAGTCAAAGAGGTAACAGAGCATATAATAAGAGATGTTCTCTTTGAATCTCCTCCAAAGGCTATTGCAAAATGACAAGGTTATAATATATTAATGAACAACTTAGAATTTTACATTCCGGTAGATATACCTCCGGAGGTATTAGCATACGACTCAGAGTTAAAACAACTCCAAGTAGGAAAAGCAGGAAAACTAGGAGCCCTGACATTAGGATTAGAGGGAGATCTAGAAAGAGGAAAAACTGTTGTCAAAGAACAATATTCGAAGGTTCCTTTGTTCACACAGAGAGCATTATACCTTGAAGAGTCCATACCTTCGATGGCATACATTTACATAATATCTCCTTCTGGAGGCATACTTCAGGGAGATAGATACAGAATGGATATAAAATTGAAGAATAACGCATATTCCCATATAACCACGCAAGGCGCAACAAGAGTTTATAGAATGGAGAATAATTTTGCAACACAGATAGTGAATGTAGTTGTAGGCGATGGCTGCTACTTTGAATTTGTTCCTGATCAAATAATTCCTTACAGGAACTCTCGTTTTTACCAGACAGTAAACTTGAATGTTCATGATAATGCAACCATGGTCTATTCTGAAATCATAGTACCAGGTAGGGTTGCGAGTGGAGAATCATTTGAATATGATATTTGTTATATGAAAGCTTTGGCAAAGAATCAAAAAGGGAGAATAAGGTTCATAGATATCGCAATGTTGGAACCTAAGAAACGCAACTTGAAGACACTTGGAATACTTGGTAGTTTCGATGTTGTTGGAAGCATGTACATACTTACAATGGCAAAATACGTGATAGAATTAAATGAAGCGATAAATTCAAGTGTACAAAAGTTCTTCAAGATTTCAGGGGGAGCAACAATCCTTCCTTATAATTCTGGCGTTTTAGTAAGAATGCTTGGTAGTGTTGCCAGTGATCTTAGAAATGCTATGTATGAAGTAATAAGAATCACGAGAAAGATCATACTTAATGCGTCCTTTAGTGGAATAAGGAAGGGCTAGTATAACAAACAATTTTAGTCTTGCAAACAATTATCATCGCTATATTCTATGATCTTCCTGTGATCCAGAATTCTGTTACTTTTATTTTATGTCCCATTTGATCGCGGTGCATATTGGCAGCCCATAATACATCAAACACTTCATTACAATCCTCACACCAAGCCGTCCAGTTTTTTCTGTGCTTATCAAATGCGTTCATATTTTAATATAAGAAAATTTGATATAAAAAGTTTGATACAAAATTAATAATGATCTCTATTCAACCTATACTTCTTGCCAGTGGTATTCCACTTTTTAGAAACATTCAAAGACAATTGGATCTAAAATTGATAAAATCTATTTCTTATGAAAGTAGATTGATACAGTCACATTATGAAATTAAGGACTATGCGCATCTGAAAACTATTTGAAAGATGACGATTCCTTAATTTCGTTGCAGTAAACAAAATTTCTCTCATTTCCATGTGTTGTAAAAGAGGGAGAGAGAGAGAGAATGTGCTAGCATAAGCTTATGCACAAACATAACATTAGCATAAATGTGGTCTCTGAGACATAAATCAAATTTGACATAATGTTCACATCCAACAATGAATTTGAAGAAGACATGTAATAATAAAAATAGCAACTAATCCTACTGTTATTATTACTACGATGACTTTCTCAGCTGCCGCCTTTGATTAGCTACTTTTTACTCTTGCTCTTAATTGAATTCTTACTCTTATTTTTATTTTTGCCACTCATGGATGCATTACATACAGCATAAGGATTAGCCTGCTTACCAGATTTTTTCTTTACCTTTGTGACACATCCATCAAACTTCTTTGTATCTAATCCTTTTTTCATTCCTCTTGGCATGTTACTAAAAGTTTAAATTATAATTTATTAAAGTTTTGAAATTTTTCATCCAAAATAGTTCCAATAACTTTGACTATGACTTATCACTACCAAAATTGTGAGGATCAATCTGACAATGGTAGCTACTAAGCCAAAGGATTTGCAAAGATTGTATAAGGTTATCGAATGTCCTGCAATATTTATTTTTTATATTATTAGAATAGTCTATAATTAATCAAAAAAATTGTTGAGCAGATCCAATATATTACACGTACATATTTATTCCTATGGAAGACACATGAGAATCCATTACATGGATTGCATTGGGTTTTGTACCAACACTATTTTTTGGAAATGTCTTGGAGAATGTGAAAGATAATAGGTAAAAGAAAGAGGATGATGGAAATAAAAGCAGTGATAGTACAATTAGTCCTACAGGTGTAAAAACCACCTAACGCGGGCTGAAAAGAACAGACGTAGTTTTTTAATGCTGAAAATGATTCAATGTACTCTATTTTAATATTTGCAAGATATCTCTGAATCTTTTGGGAAAAAGAGTAGCTAACCGTTAAAAGCAATTAATTACAAGTTAAGGCATCGAGATCGATAAATTATGGTTCAGAATAAAGCAAGAAAGAGTAAACAAACAGAAAAAAGAAGAGTAAGAAGGAAGGTATCCTCAACAAAAGGAAAAGAAATTACTCTAAGCGATAAGATAACTTTGTACTTAAATGAGGCCTTATCTATGGAAAATGCAGCAGTAGAAAGGCTGCAATTGAGAATAAAGCAGACAAAAATTGAAAATGTAAAACAAAGACTTCGACTCCATTTAGAAGAGACAAGAGAACAACAGAACAGATTAAAGCAATTGATCTCAGATGTGGGTGGAAAAAATCCTACAAAAGATAAGGCACGATTGCCAATTCCTTGGGCTACTAAAACAATGGGGAATATGATTAGAAGAATGATGACTTCTGCGGAGTTAGAGCTAAAGGAAGCTAAACAGGACGCAGTAATAGAAAATGCCGAAATTGTACATTATGACATGCTAATGCAGCTAGCAGAAAGAATGGGTGTAACTAATGCAATATCTGTTCTAGCCCAAAGCTTATCTGAAGAAAAAGCTATGGCTGAGTGGATCAGAACAAAGCTTCTATTGCTAAACGTGAAGAAGCACAGAGTGTAGAGACATGAGAATGGAAACAGTATTATTATTATAAAGTAATATATGATCTCCAAGAGTTCTTTAAGAAACATGAAAAATACCTCTGCTATCTCCACTTTTGCTTATTTCAATCATCAACTTCGATTAGTCTGAAGTTTTTACCTTACATCCTTACGATCAATTTTTAGATAAAAACTGAGCATGATAATGATATTTCAATCATTATTCAAAGCGAGGAAATATGTATTAGAGTGCTTCAGGATGATCCTTCCTATAATGACTAGTAAGCTCTTCCATGGTAGAGAACGATTTACCACAATCGTCACAAATATGACCATTCTTTCGATCAGTTGTTAATTCTTTGTCTTTACTCAAATAGTCGTTTAGATGAGGTTTTTCATCTTCACTTCTACTTGGTGCTAGATCTTTTTTCTTTGTGTTCTCCGACATGATTAAGAATATATGCAATATCGTTTTTTACAGTTTACACCGAGAAGAGCTGATAGTCATAGATATGATTCAAAGACAAAAGAGTTGAAACGACTAATATATATTTTCATACATACTTGGTAAAGTTATCAGAGACAATTCCAAAACAATCATAAATATTGTGATTGTACAACTCCTACTGCATGTACAAATTCCCGAGTGCCAGCATATCTTATCCTATGAGCAATACTTTCTTTAGTTTAAAATTACTTGATTAGCTTTTTACTTTGTCACTTATTGACGTCATTCTTCTGCATCTCCTCCTCCACCAAATTCTGCTACTACTGATGTATCATCATCATCTCCTTCATCATCTTTGCTACTAGATTCATCTTCATCATCTCCATCATCTCCTGAATTATCATCAGAAAATTCTACAGATCTCCATTTGTTCCAATGATTTCTGCTATTGATATGTCATCGCCTCCGCCATCTTATACTTCTGGCAGGTCATAATCTACTTCGTTATCATCATCTATTACACGTTCATCCTCAGTATCAAAACAGGTGCCTCCAAGAATATGCTCAGGAGAGGCGTCATCTATTATGGGCTCGTAAATTGGTGTTCTGGTTCTAATGCGATAACTTCCCCTGTAGCCTATCCACTGATGCTGATTCTTGAATAATTGCTGGTGATGTAGTTGTTTCATCATTATCGTCATCAGAAGAAAAGAGTACTAAGGCACAAAGAGTTGTAAAATATAATGAAAAATTTAATGTTCCGGAACAAACAGAAGAAGAAGAAGAAGCAAAAACACATGAAAATGCTGAAGTAGAGCAGTTGGCAGATAATAGTGAAATAAAACGTAGAAAAAGCGGTCTCTAGTTTGCTACTTAAGAGATTGAATAATCACCAAAATGTCATCCATCAAGGAGCTCCATTTTGATCAAGACTACCAAATAAAGCAGGCAGCCATTCTATCCCGATTTTTTAACTAAAAGAAGAAGAAGATGGAGAATGTCTTTGAAGTCTTTTATATACATTCTTCCAGTATTTAGAGGGCAGAATTCCACTCTTCTTAGACTTTATGTCATAAGACTTCTGATTATTATCAAATAATCTATCATCATCATCATTACCAAAATAGTAGTGTTATCTGCTGCTCTTTTCGTAATTCAAAAAGTCTTATATAATGAGTTGATTAATTTATGATCCTTAAATGTATTAACTATTTGTGAAGTATACTTTGTAGTTGACAGCGGTAGAGTTACAAGAGTAACTGAAAAAATTACTCCTAGAATACTAGTCCATCCTCCTGATATAGCTAAGAGTATACTCTAGCTGCATGAGGACGACCTGCGAATAGTAGTGGCCCTAGGTAATGAATATCGAAACTAAATCCTTCTGTATATAATGTTGTATCGAACCTTGTTGTTATTATAGACAACAATATCGAGCCTATTGCAAACACTATAGGATAGAGAATATAGATTGTTAAAATCAAGAGAGTCTGCTATATATCATGTGATATGTTGAGAAGACAAAAGCACAAATATTAGAGAACGTCTTCTATTATTGTTTTTTTCAGTTAATTATTTCATCGGTACGATTATTGGAAAATACATTCAGATACATCTAGTAAACAAGTGTTTGTTCTGGAATAATCTATTTCAGAACTATCGTGGCAGTAAGATATTGATCTTGAGGATATGCTTGTTTAATAAAACTTAGCATTTGCACATAGCAATCTTGTCCCTCAAATGTTTTATCCACTAATACCCCTCGCCACAAGTTTGCTCTTACCCTAATTGAATCTTGCTTTAATTCCAGCTGCAAATTGATTGATTCCACATTATCTTATATTTAATATTACATTTATTCGTATGATATTAATAATACTAGGCCTTCAAATAACCGATAGTTCTGATAGCCATTAGGTATTTATACACGATAAAAAGAATAATAATAATATTTATATTTTCGTTTATCAATCATACTGTCTTAGAATTAGCACTACGGATATGTCACATATAGCGAACTCACACTATGGTGTAACGTTTCTTACGACAGTCACTAACGAAGAACTCCTAAAGGTATTGGCACTGATTGATAATGCAAATAATATTATTGATAAATATTTTGGCGTTAGAACATCTTTTGATATTGTAATATGCCGTGGTGGTTGGGAAATGGAAATTCAGTTTATATCCAGAAGACATGAGTCGCCTTTACAAATATATGATGATACTAAATCTGTTTCAATAACTGATTATCGTTTACGGGAGGTCATCATAAGGTTTGATGTAGCGAAATTCGGTCATTATTTACATGAGCTATTACATGGAATAATAAACACGGATTACACCCAACAGCTTAGAGAGGGCTTGGCATGGTATTTTACGA
>JAJNBK010000101.1 GCA_021155845.1 Nitrososphaeraceae archaeon | reverse complement strand
TAGTTCAGAGTCTTTTAATTAGCAATGAACCTGTCTATGTAAAACATTTTACTTCTATTTTCGAAGAGCTATGGAAAAATGGGATTGATTCTGCTGATAGAATAAAAGAAATTGTAGAAGGAATAGAACCAGAATTTCTTGAAGTTATTAGTGACCATGAAAAAGTAAGTCAGATTGTTGTGGACTTGGCAAAATCGGCAAAGAGGGAAGCTCTACTCCTTCTTCCCAGTAGCAAAGGAATGCTAAGAATGGATAGATTGAGAGGCATCGATTATCTCATAAATGCATCACAAAATGGTGCAACTATAAAGATTATCTGCCCCTTATCTGAAGAGAATTCAGATATTGTCAAAAAAATATCTCAGAAGGCACCTAATATCAGAATTTTAAATGGTAATAATCATTCATCTGGAATGCTCATAGTTGATAATACAAAGTTCGTGAAAGTAGAGATCAGAAAACCCAATTCCGAAATTTTTCCAGAAGCAATTGGCTTTGCGATATATTCTAACAGCAGACATAGCGTAGATTCATTCAAATCATTTTTTGAACTGCTTTGGAATGAGCGTAACCTAAATGAAGAACTAAACAGGGCAGACGAAATGCAGAAGGAGTTTATCAACATAGCAGCCCATGAGTTACGAACTCCTATTCAACCAATATTAGGATTGTCTGAAGTTCTTCATGATAAAATAAAAGACACCAAACAGATTCAATTAATAGATGCCATTATCAGAAATGCAAAGAGATTACAGCGACTTACAGAAGATATACTAGATGTTTCAAAAATTGAAAGCCAGTCATTAAATCTTAATAAACAACAATTCAATCTAAATGAGATAATATCAAATGTTGTACAAGACTATCCAAAACAGATTGAAAATGGGAATAATCGTAATAGTAATGTCAAATTATCCTACAAGCCTACTGCTGATGATAAATTAGTAGTAGTACAAGCCGACAAAGCTAGGATTGTCCAAGTTATCTCTAATTTATTAAGTAATGCTGTGAAATTCACTAAAGTAAAAGGATGTACGATAACCATTACCACGGAAAAGAAACAAAACCAAGAAGTTATTGTTAAAATAAAGGATACAGGTACTGGTATAGACCCAGAAATATTACCAAGACTATTCTCAAAGTTTGCTTCAAAGTCTTATCAAGGTACTGGATTGGGATTGTATATTTCTAAAAGTATTATTGAAGCTCATGGCGGTAGGATGTGGGCTAAAAATAATAATGATAATAATACACATGGAGCAAAAGGAGCTACCTTTTACTTTACTCTGCCAACTATCATAGACAACAAGATGTAAAGATGGTCGATCAATAATAATAAACAAGAGAATATCAATTGTAGAAGATGATGATGAACCTTATATTACCTTAAGTTTGAAGGTAGGTTAGGAGTATAATAAAGACGATGAGTTTAAAGTTTATACATTCAATCACTCTATAGCAGCGTAGGTAAATTACAAGACTGCTTATTATGATTTATTGTTTCTTGATGGTAAAATGCCAGAAATGGACGGCTTTGATTTATACTTTGAAATTAAAGAAAATAGATGATAATGTAAAAATCTTTTTTCTTACAGCAAGTGAAATGTATTATGAGGAGTTTCTAGAATAAAAGAATTTTGTGCTTTCGACATCTATTATAGACGAAAGCCAATTTCAATATATGATTTGACCAATAGAATAAAGGAAGAACTAAATGGTACTTAGAATAGCCTTTCATAAAATCAATGGTAAATCCAAGAGACTCCAACTATTCGACTAATCACGTTTCCTGCTGATGAAACTTCAATACCATAACTATGATTCAGTAGGGCCATATAACATTCCTTCTTAACGATTTACAGCTACGCTATATCCTCATAACTACATTACAAGATATAGCGAATTTGCTTTTACAGTCTTTTGATTATTTCACACGCAATAGTACAGAACTCTCCTTATAGGTTCTAACCAACAATTCATACCTAGTGTTGTATTTGTATAATTCATAACTTTTTCAAAATCTTCATTATTTGTATTAACATTATCCTCGTCGTCACGAAACTCTACAATATCAAGTATAATATTTGTAGTTATAGTTTTACTCTGTTTACAAGTTTTTATAATGTAGAATGCATCCTTAGTTGTTGTTGTTTTTTTAAAGAATAAAAAATACGCCTACACTATTAATATAGGTTAGTTCTAATGGCTTTTAATTGCTTCATCACATAATCAAATTGTGCCACTGTTACGTCACTTATAGCAGAGTTCTTTGTATTATATAGCTTCATATTAACAATTTGAGATATCATATTTCGATCTAGAAAGCATCAAATTCTAAAAGTACTTCTGCTACTTTGGATACTTCAGTTCTATTAGTTAACTTTCCACTCATGATTACACGACCGAACTTTGAAAATTTCATATGTATCCTACAGTGTACACAATAAATGCAATCTTCCGAGTCTGTGTGATATCAAGTAATATAAGTTTGATGTACTTCTGGCATTTATGAATCATATCAGACAGATCCCAAGAGATGATTGTAAATATGCTTTTTCTTACTTCATATAGCCAAAACCTTTTGCAAACTATCACAATAGGATGAATGTTGTTAATAGACAATCTTGACTCAATTACCAGTTCGAATCACGACGAGTTTATCCGTTCCTGACTCTGCTCCCCACACCTCGCCAAGCCGACCCAGAATTTGACGTACATTAGCCTCAGGGCTTGGTAGGGAAAACACTTTATAGCTTTCTTGAAAAGGGTCAAAGCGCACCAAGGCATTTGCCGCAAAATCGCTCACCCAGACCATATCCTGATCATCGACATAAACGGCATATGGTAGCGGATTGTCTCCAGGCAGCCTCCACTCCTTCCATATCTGCGTAGCAGGATCATAAACAGCCAACTGTCCTGCATTCCACTCGCTAACCCAAACGCGGCTCTGCGAATCGGACCAAACACGTCGCGCCCCCTGGTCAGATGTCGGTGGCTCTAGCAAGGTAGCTGCTCCAGTTTCTAAATCAAGGCGAGCAATGTAGCTTCCTGCCAGTGAGGCATAGTAAATGGTGCCATCCGGTGCTGTCGAAATGCCATAAGGTCCGCGTCCACGAGGAGCCTCGAATATCTCCATATGACCCACCTTTGGATCCAAGCGGCCATAAATCCCGCTCTGTCCAGTAAACCAGAGGACGCCATTCTGGTCAAAGGTGGCTGTGTTTAGGTTAGCGTAGCCAGTCTCGGCCGGAAGTGGAAAAATCTGAACCTCTTCTGTCGCAGGATCAACGCGTACAATGGCATTCAGGCCGCCATCTGTAATCCAAGGTGTACTATCGGGTCCGACAATGACACCATGCGGAGCTGAGCCCTCGCCCAGGGAAATGTGTTGCGTTTCGCTAGTGGCTGGATCCAAACGTCCCAATTCACCGGACCCCTGAGCTGTATACCAGACAGTTCCATCTGGCGCAGGCGCTACGTCGTGCGGTCGCGAGCCAGAGGGAACGGAGAATTCTTCTAACACTGGCTTTGCAGATTGAGGCGCTGCAACAGCTGATGTGTTTGCTTTAGCGTCAGCTGGACCATCTGTTACTATTGTTGATCCATTAGTAAGATTAGTAGTAGTAGTGGCATAGGCTTCAATTGGTGTTGTCGTTATCATCATGTCATGAAGAAATATTAATGGAATGAGCACTATCATAGTTATTCCATAAAAAAAAACTTGTATTGTTTTATCTACCACATCATAGTTTGATCATTGTAATATTTCATATTATCGAAAGACATGGCACAAACCCAATTTAGACAACAAGAAAAGAAGAGATCTTATTAAAGTCGGATAACTTTTATTCTTGAATAATATGATATGTAAGTAGGAGTTTTTACTAGTTTGTACCAGCTAGGTAGCACATAGCAAAGATAGGCTTTAATACATATCCCAGTCATTTATCGTCTGTATTGATGCAACTAAAGAAAATTCGTATGTTATTAATTGTATTGATTGCGACAATTATCGTAAGTACCTTGCTCTTTTCCTACCAGTATGGCATTTCTAGACGAGAACAATATTTTGATTTTAGAAAAAGAAGGCAGTGTTCGTCTTGTTTCAAATGGTGTTTTACAAGATACACCAGTATTGCAAATTCCTGTCAATAGCCAAAACGAAAGGGGCTTACTTGGTGTCGAAGTTGTAAACGAGAGTACTATAACTGCTGCTGGTACAGCGCCAAACGGTGTTAGTTTGCAATCAACAGTTTTTCTATATTTCACTGAAGAAGGAGGAGAGGATGGGGAATTAAGGAATAGAGTTTACAAATATCAGTGGAATGGACAATCACTTGTTAATCCTACCTTGATTTTAGATCTTCCTGCCGGACCTGGAACTAATCATCAAGGAGGAAAATTAATTGTTGGTCCGGATGGTTATCTATATGCTATAATAGGAGAATTACAGAGGGAAGGACAACTTCAGAATATCCAGGGGGGACCTAATCCAGACGATAGTGGAGTAATATTTAGAGTGAATCCACAGGATGGATCAGCAGCAGGCGACAATCCTTTCCAAGGCGATCCATTGAACCGATATTTTGCATATGGTGTTAGAAACAGTTTTGGTATGGCCTTTGATCCTATTACAGGTATACTATGGGATACAGAAAA
>JAJNBK010000100.1 GCA_021155845.1 Nitrososphaeraceae archaeon | reverse complement strand
CTAATTCATCATCCTTCTTCTGCAATAGATTCTTTGGCATTGCATAGCATGATATTCTTTCTATATTTGCAAACTTGCTCCGTAAATATTTCAGAATTTCAATCAATCTATTGGTGGATAGGTTTAGCGCGTCTCCATCTGCAAGAAACACCCTTCGAGTATCAGGATATGCATTTGCAGCTAGATCAATTTCTGTTTTTATCTCTTCCAATGGTCTTTCTACATATTCCTTTGTACGATACATGTTACAAAAGGAGCATTTGTTAAAGGAGCAACCTAATGTAACCTGAAATATCATAGAGTTAGCCTCAGAAGGTGGTCTATAAAGAGGATGATCATAAATAATTTCCATTTTAAATATACTATGATTAAGATAACATATTATATTACATTTACTTATACTATTTAGAAAACCATCGAATGATATGATAAATTATTCTTAAAGAATTTGGGTCGGTTCGTCGCGAGATCTTCATTGCTTTGACTCAGTCTGGAGCAGCGAAATCTTACCTCATCCCCATATATAGCTATAAGAACCACCATTAAAGTGTATTTGAGATCAACATCTTAGCAATTTGTCCGATAATATAATGCCTTTGAACATTTTTGCTATTAACAGGATTAAGACATTCCCAAGAAGGATGAGAATACCACAGTTGTTAAGATTCCCTTACTGAACCGCCATTCGCTTTGTCTATCATAGATAGTTAATAATACTTATAGATATACGTTGTCCAGTATTTTTAAGTGGCGGATCGATTAAAGCTATTGTTGGCAAGATATTATCAATATGTTGTAGAAGACAGCTTATGATAATAATATTTTTTTGTTCTGATCGAATCAATCTAATTGAAGATAATTCAGTTGAAATATGACCAAATAGTTCAGAATTTCGTTTTGTGATCGAGTCGAGTATACTAAGCTCATCTCTGATATTATCATACGGATCTACACTATGCAATATTGCCAAATATCGACGTTTTGCCCTACGCTTAAGCATTCACAAACACCATCCTTTGATATTTTGTTTCCAACCACTCTGCGAGATCGCGCCAATATTGTTCTGGTTTTATATCACAAATCTTTAATATAGAGTCGAAAGAGCGACCCGAAACCATTTCCAGCTCAGAATTTGCACCACTAGATAAAATAAATTGATAATCATTCAATTTGCAAAATTTGTACAGATTTCGTATTTGGTTAAACCATTTTCCAATGTTGGGTCCATTCTGTTTGCGAGCACGGGATATAGTAATTTCCAGTCCAATCCTCTTTCTCGCTATCCTTTTTAGATTGTCTTCTATTCTCTTAAAATCTTCAACTACCAAAATATCTGTACTAGAAATTGAAATCTCTTCAATTTTTTTGCAAACAACTAGATACGGATAACTCGTTAATTCAGCTGGCTTTCTGTTTATTCGATAAATAATATTATCTATTGATACTATACCAGCATAATCGATTCCTACAACATCAATTTCAGAGATTTGAGCCATTTGGGCAATTTTTTTATACTCTTTAAAATTTATACAAAGATCTATTCGCTTGAAGTCAAAAGCCTCCTATAATCTTCTAATGTTTTGGTAGGCCTATATCTTCTCACCGGTCGCAATCGAATTCTAATAGAATCATTATCAGAAAGAGATGTTCTTCCCTGACAGATTCTCTGTTTATCTAAACGAATGTATAGATTTCCTTTTTCATCAATATAATTATCAAAAAAATCTGAAAGAGAATGCCTGTCAATTTTATTTAATCTAGATAAAATTGTCGCTATAAGAGAGTTAGCCTCATTACTTCCTATAACAGCAGAGAGTAATAAAATTTTATTTCCCCAATGACCTTCAGAAGAAGTGGAGGAAAATCTATCAGGCGATATATAGAGTACATCGTTAATGGATTGCAAAATCTTATCTTGATTTTCTGTAGCATGTATAATGATACTAATTTCTGCAGTAGAAAATCTAATGTTATCTTCTGAAGTCATAAACTAATACCAATAGTCTAAGACTTAGACAAATATTGATTTAAAAGTTATTGCGTCGATTCTGTCGTCTGCTTATAGTCCTCTACTTCCTCACCAGATTCATCAGTATTCGAAGCTTCGGATGATGATGTCGTTGTTGTTGTTGATTCAATTGCCTTTGCTTCCTGAATAGCTCTAGATTCTGACGTTGATATCAATTTTGTTTTTTTAATACCTATGTGTCGTAGCGATGCAATTTTCTTTGCTTCTGCAAGAAGATCAGCACCCATCTTTCCCATAGTAGCTTCCTGCACAAACTGGTCAACAGTCAATTTTGGAATTTTATCTGAGAGTATTCTATGTGCTATCATTCTAATTTCATGTTTTTTTGAAGAATTTAGCCTTCTTTGACTAAACGCAATTACTGAAACTCGAAAAGTATAACCGTCGATTGTTCTAAAATCGTGCACATAGTTGATCATTGAGCTTCCCCTTCTAACGAGACTTCTGAGAAATTCTTTTGCGTATTCATGTCCCTTAAAGATAGTACTAGCGTTACCATCTCTAATGTCGTCTATCTGGACAAAGATTTTTGTCTGATGCTGTGTGGGATCTTGTTTTAATATATCAAACATCGTATTTTCAATTACACGTCCCTTGGAATTAGCAATATCAGTAATTGGGACATAGCTCAGAGGGCTCCCCCCGAATGCTACTGGAGCATTAACTACCACCCACTGCTTATCTCGCCATTTATCCCTTACCCTACCACCTCGTTTAGCTCCCTTAGCCATAAAAAGTGAGACTCTATAACCAAAATATAAGTTGTACGTTGATTCATAGACTCATTTATTTTAATGCAATATAAAAACCAGAGAAAACTTTCATAAGAATAGTTTACCATTCATTGTTATTGAGATGTGGAATTACCTACAATAGACCTCTCAATCCTGTCTATGGAAATATTAACACTAATGCAGCGATAAGGATAACAAATAACTATTTCGAAATGGGATTTTTACTGCAATATTTTTATGCTTCTACTATCTTAGCCAGTATAATTGCTATAACAACCATAGGAATAATTTTGATATTTCAATCAATACCGTTGATCGGATTAGGAGTAGCAATAACAATACATTCAGTCTTACTGTTATATTCTAAAATCCTCTCCAACTATGTTCTAGAATTATTAATTTGATATGACTCACACTTTTTTTATTCTATATTCTATGAGATAACGAAGATTTTTCATTATCATAAGGATCTTATTTACTTCTATTATAATAAATAACATATCTTTCTTTTGTTGGTAATATTGGGTAGATAGCATTAAGAATTAAAAATCAATTATGAAAAAGATATTGCTGAACCATAAGATACTAGTTAATTTTAATATGGTAAGAGACATTCCAGATATTACTTTTAGAAATTCATAAGCTAGCATAGGATAAAATCCACAGAGGAAGCTTAACTTCAAGATAATCAAAGTTAGACAAGTACTTTATCAATTAGTTCATCTACTAATAACATTCATATAACTTTCACAAAATTCATCTTAATTGCGGGTCTATTGTCAAACGCTTTCGTCTCCAGTTATATTCTTCTTATTGTCTTGTCCAGTCGATGAATATATCTTCATTAGATACAACTCTATATTTCCATTGCCATCTAATGGTGTCGACAGAAGATTACAAACAACCTAAATCCACTATTATTGTTTTCTAACTTTAATCTGCTAAATGTCAAAGTAATCTTTACTTTCTTAACGACTTTGAGCTGTTTGGCATAGAAAAATATTATCTTTGTAATGACTATATCATAATGATGTAACAGGATTAAAAGAATCGCTTTGAATGCTGATATACTATCCTTTGAAATGATTTACAATAATAAATTACTAGCGAATAAAGATTTCAATAGTTATATTTGCTAGTTTTATATATATGAATTTAACAAGTTACTTGTTTGACTTTAAAAGATGATGCAATTAATCTTCATCGTATGGTCAGAGGAAAAATAGAAATACAGAGTAGAATTACTCTGGATAATACGGTTGAAGAAAAAAGTACGCTTGGCTTAATTTACACTCCAGGAGTGGCTTATATAGCTAGAGAAATAAGTAAAAATAAAGAGCTTGTTTATGATTATACCTCAAAATGGAACAATGTGGCCATTATTTGCGATGGAACTAGAGTACTTGGCCTAGGTAACATTGGACCGGAAAGTGCATTACCTGTTATGGAAGGAAAATCTGTTTTATTCAAGGTATTAGGCGGTATTAACGCTTTTCCTCTTTGCATATCAGCTAGAGACAAAGAAGAAATAATCAGCTTTGTTAAAGCTATTGAGCCAGTTTTTGGAGCCGTAAATATAGAAGACATCGAATCACCAAAAGTCTTGGATATTATAGAGCGGCTTAAAAATGAACTTTCAATACCTGTTTTTCACGATGATCAACACGGAACAGCAGTAATCACTTTTTCGGCATTGATAAATGCCTTGAGACTATTAGACAAAAAGTTAATGGAAATAAAGATAGTGATCTCCGGAGCAGGTTCAGCCGGCTATGGGATATATAGAATTCTGTATGAGGCAGGCTGCAGAGATATCATTGTGACCGATAGCAAAGGAGCTATTTATGAAGGGAGAAATGAAAGTTTAGATAATTCATACAAAAAAGAAATCGCAAAAAAAACTAATTCCAAAAAATTGCGTGGGACACTTACTGATGTAATTAGAGAGGCTGACGTATTCATAGGCGTATCTGGAAAGGCAGATTTATTAAATGACAAAATGGTGAAATCAATGAATCCTGATGCTGTAGTATTTGCATTAAGCAACCCCGATCCAGAAATGCTTCCAGCTAATGCACTGAACGCCGGAGCCAGGATTGTCGCTACAGGCAGATCAGATTTTCCTAATCAGGTTAACAATGCTTTAGTATTCCCTTCTATTCTTAGAGCTTTGTTAGACCTAAGAGCCAAA
>JAJNBK010000099.1 GCA_021155845.1 Nitrososphaeraceae archaeon | reverse complement strand
GATCCTACAGCAGACGGAATATTTGATCCTCAATCTAAACTAATACAACAGCCTGATGGTTCATGGCAGATAAAAGGAAGAGGTGGTTCAGGGAAATATGAAGATCAGGTACGAATGAATGTAAATACTCCCAAAGGTGAACAGCAATGGAAAAATGTAGAGATAACAGGATATGCTAAAGTAATTTCAGCAGAATCATCAAAGGATCGTCTAAATTGGTATGCAAGGGGTGCTAGACATAGCAGTAGTGTTCCTACTGGTGGATATACAAATGAAAAAGCCAGAGCTGTTGCTACTGATAATTCCCTTCTTGATAGGTGGATAGGATGGAAAGTAGTGATATATAACATAAACAATGACAAAGCAGTAAAGATGGAATCATATCTAGATGATAAAAATAACAATAATTGGAAAAAAGTAACAGAATTAATTGATAATGGTGGTTGGCATGCCGATACTTCAGATAAGGTATTTTATAGTGCTAATTGTGGCAAACCCAAAGATTATATAATAACAAATTCTGGTCCAATAGTTACTTTTAGATCAGACAATATGATGTGGGACTTTATAGATTTAAGTGTAAGAGAGATACAGCCTCCGTCATTATCTTAAAAAAAGTATTCTCTTCTAAAACTGTTGATTGCTCTTCTGGAATAAAAAGTTCAGTTTAGATATTATTGTTTTAACAGAGAAGAGTGTAAAGACTATAGAGACAAAAAAAGTAGAAGTCTTTTTAACTTTATGTTCCTAACGCTATTAGCGATAAAACAAAGAGCAATGCTGCAACTATCCCACTTCTATAATATCTCCCTCCCTCACTCCGCTTGTTGGTGCATCAATTGTTATCTTACAGATGAATTTGTAGAACTTTATTTGTAAATAAAATAAATAATAATGAATCAGCGCCAGAAGAAGAATTTAAACAGATAAAACAAAGTCTAGTTACGAAGAATAGGTTATAGGACAAATTCCTTATTGTTTATTAAATGCTGTATATGTATCAGGTAACAATTATTTGTTTAAGATTCTAACAAGAGATTGCTGACATTTGTGAATATGTTTTTGTGTTGATGAATGTCAGATTCTCTAAAATATTATATCAATTGCTGCATGGTTGAAGTATCTACTGCATTGGATTTTACCTTTTTATTTTTATGCCCCCTATCTAATGACATTTTGAGTTCAAATTTAGTAAAAATATATCATAACAAAGTTGAGTCATTTAGGACAGTCAAGTAGACTAGCGAAGAAAAGTTCTCTTACTTAAGACATTCTTTTAACTATGTGTATCATTTCTTTTAGTGAAATGGGCTTTTGAATATAACCATCTATCTTTAGAGGTGACAAGATCTTTGAATACTGGCTGTCATTAATGTCAAATGCTGACATAAGAAAGATCTTAATTGACGGAAGTATTTCTCTTGTTTTTTTATAAATTCAAATCCGCTCATTGCTGGCATTCTAACATCAGAAATAACCAAAGAATAACCTTTAGAATTAAGCATAAAGTGCTCGAGTGCCAGCAATGGATCTGTAAATCCAAATACATGGTAACCATGTCTTTGTAGTGATTGCTTCAGTAGTGCAACAATGTCGAACTCATCATCAAGTACTAATACCATCTTATTTGACACCATATCACTAGTGACATCACTAGTGACATCACTAGCGATATATTAATGTTTTTGTAGTTTATTGTAATGCACGACAGAGGTTGCAAGTGAAAATAAAGACAAAGAGAGAAATACCAAATGATAACACAATGTATATGCCACTTCAGACAATTCCTTTAATTCCTCCTCCTCATCTGCTTTTCAGTCCAAAGGCAATAACCAATGTCATGAAATTTTTTCTTAATTATACAATCGAGCACGAAAAGAGAGAAAACCAAGAGTTATTGGCCATCTGTAGAGGACACAGATTTTATAGGATTACCTTCTATTGACAGACAACCCGCGATAAATTCATTATAATATAATCTTCCGCATTCACTATATATTTATCTTAGTTAAATGGATGGTCATTGTCTCAGAAGCTTGTAGATGATGAACTAAAAGTAAAATACAAAAAACCTTGTACAATCAAAAATGTTTTCAGATATACCCGAACAGATTGTCAGAAAATATCAAAACAGATCTATAGAAGGAGCACAAGTGATTGCCGAACTTATAGATTTAGAAAAGTAAATGTGTAGTTAACAAGCCTAGTGAAGAATTAAATTTAACAGAGGATGAGTTAGCTTTTGTAAGATGATAAAAGTTAATTCCTTACCATTATTCTGTTTATCTGCAGATACTGTTACTCCTTGCGATTTCCTGGCGCAATAAGAACCTTCAAGCCAATGCTTTAGTTTAATGCGAGGCTGTTCGTGACGGTAAACAAATTCATTTGAAAGTAAATGCTCAAGAGTTTCTATATTATTCTAAAGTCTACCTTAGCAATTAGGTGATGAAATTCATTTAGAATCCTATCTCTTTTCTTAATAATGATATTGATAAGAATGTTTTAATTTATTAATGAAAATTTAGCTTTCAAATTGAATATATATATTGTACCATCGTCAGCAGCCTATTTCCTGCTTTGACCAACTTGACGTTCGCTAAATGACCTGTAGTAAATTGGAAGCATTTAAAAATGATGAGAATTGATATCACTCTGCAAGATTTGAATATATCTGTAAAATATATTTTGGTTTGGGAATTACTATAAAGATATAAAAACCTCTATGACATTTTTATCTATAGAGTATGTCTGATAATAATACTATTACTAGTAACGAAGGTTCATTATCTAATACAGATTTTAACTTCAAATATACAGAATCAGGCGGCTTAACTGCACGTTATTTGCTAATATCCTATGATTCAAAAACAAATATTCTTGCTTCCTCTACAGACATTAGCGGCAGCAATACATCACAAAAACCTCTCTCTGAGGCAGATAAAGCTGACTTAAAAAATACAATAACAGAAAGTGAATTCTTTAAAACTAAAGCTGACTATCCTCCAGAAAAAGAAGATGATCCAAGTCTTGTCTCATTTAATCTGACTGCTACAATAGAGGATAAGACACATACAACAGCATGGACAAATACATCCAAAGAAATGCCAGATGGTATAACAAAGATCGTTGATGAAATTAAAAAAGTAGTTGCTAAAGAGAAAGCAGTTTAGTTTTATTTATTAGTATGAAGAAATAAAAATCCTCTCGCAGTTAAATTAGAATATTTTGACTATTTAAAGCTGTATTCTTAGCACTTATAAAAAGAGAAACGTAATTCTATCTATGTCTGCAAGATTAGAGGATCAGTAGATGAATCTAGAAGCCAAATTCCACATTACACGCAAGCGATTATTTGATTATCAAGAGCAAACTTATCAAGCTGCGAAGGAATAGCAGATAATTATGTAGAAGCACAAAAACAAATTATCAATTCAATCCAATCAGCATTTACTCGATATGTCGGGAATGTAAATGTAGCAACTAATTGGATGTCTCCAAGAAGTATAGCTGAACTATATGCAAATGTAGTTAGTAGTTTTGCCAACACTGTAATTACTGCAACCAGACTTACAAATAACATGATATTTGGAAATATGGAAGCATTCAAGACATCTATTCAGCAAACAAAAGACAATACAAAGGAATTATCTAGAATAGGTGTTAATACCGCAAAGTCATTTGAACAAACATCAAACCAGAACGCAAGACGAGACGGCAGGACAGATATTGTGTAGAAATACAGAAAGACATAGAGGATTTATACTCTGGCTTTCTCCAAGAATACTTGGGGATGAGTTAATTCTATATTCAAATAGGCTTTAAATTTTGACTTTAAAGAGAGACAATGCCAACAAATTCTGCTTGTGACAAAAATAAAAAGTTTCTCTGACCTTACTTCAATATCCTTTCTTACACTACGGATTGGAGATTTCCTTCTCGATATATATCATTGATATTATATTAAATACTTGATTAAATATAGAGATTATTTCAATAAATTTTTTTTCCTTTGACCATCTCCTCAATCTTACGAATTATATTCATATGATCAGCTTCTGGTTCTGTGGTAATATAGAGAAGATGGTTGTCGCCTAATGGCATAGTGATACGTTTCATCTTTTCATATTCAGCCAATACGTATTTTCCTTTTCCAATTTTTGGTGCAAGCTTGCTGCGAATTTTCCATGCATTCACCGCCAGTTCGAGTGATTTTTTGCTTTCTTCACGAGTTAGCAAATTTGTCATTCCTTCACGTTGATCAGAATACATTATATTGCCATAATTATCACATATAGTAACTAGCCTAACCTGAGGATCGCTCTTCATAATCTCTTCATAAATATCTTTATACTCTCTCCATTTATGATGAAGCTTTTTTTGATGATGTTGGACTTTGCACTTTTCAGAACAATAGAAATTTCCACAGCAATAACACTCTATTAGATAATCTTGAGACTTCTCGCTG
>JAJNBK010000098.1 GCA_021155845.1 Nitrososphaeraceae archaeon | reverse complement strand
ACAAAATTCCTGTTAATTTCTTATGTCATTCTTTTAGCAAGGTAAACAGATAGATTATGGGATACTAACCAAATTAGAATAATCTGATAGGTCAAAGAAAAAATTAGTCAAAATTACTAAGATTTACAATACGTCATATACTAAATTAACTTCATAATAATATGATATATCCTACATAAGCATCTGTTACCTTTATTTGCTGACCACAATTTCCTTCGACAAACCTGCAACATCAGAATGGTTCTCCTACTCCTCTAGCAGTACTGATATTGCTGATGCTCTTACCATTAAGAGGAACAATACAATAGATTGTTTATCTTTTAGCGTTCAAATCAAAACATATATAATAATACAATCAAACAATGGTACCTAAGTCTATTACATTAAAGCATTTATTTGATTCATTATTGTAAAATCTTAAAGATGCTCAAACTTTAGCACTTTTTGAATGTTACTATAAAGAAGAAAGTAGATGGTAATAAGGAAATATTTTGATATCATAGACGAAAGTAAATGGTAACAAAAAACGTTCCCTTTATAAGTAACGATTATCTATATTAGAAGAATATCAATTGCAAATAACAGAGCAAAGAAAAAAGCGCGTAATAGATCTATATTTTAACCAGCAAAAGACATACGCCGAAATTGCACAAATAGAAAGAATGTCACCGCGTGACATACATATTATCATAAAGGAAGAAAAAGCCAGACGACAAAAAGATAAAGACAGGCAACAGCAAGTAGAGACATCTGGTAAAGCCTATGAACTATTTTCCAAGAGATATACACCATTACATGTAGCAAGAGAACTAAATATTAGACAATCAGAGGCAACTAAATACTATAGAGAGTATTGGAAGCTGCGGGGACTAGATCAACTTAATTTAATATACAAAGAGACAAATGGCAAACTAGGGACGTTCTTGAAATTATACCGGCTGATAAAGGAAAAAGGTATGAGTATTGAGCAAGTAACGAACACTCTAGAAATTGCTATTCACAAACTTCCTCATATGGAAAGTCTCTATAAACAGGCTAAAGAACAGGCGGAGAATATGCAACACACAATACAACGATTGGCAAATGATATAGAGGCTAGGGAAAATAAAATATCAATATTAGATAAAATTGCATTCTCCTCTGAACAAGAGTGCAAGAGAACAGAACAACAAGTACAAGAGCTTACCACTCAAAAGGATAGACTAGAAAGTTTGATCGCGAAAATATTGAATGGAGAAGACTATTCAAAGCTAAAGCCCAATAAATGAACAAATACGTGATGGTGAGTCTGGACATAATGAAGAATATCGTAGCGGATATCTACATAGGTTCTTAGATGGATGTCTATCTGTAGAAGGAAATGATGAAGATATTTGCAATTCTGCGATGGATGCATAAGATAAATATGATATAAAAGAAAAACTATGTTTATTCAATATCTATGACCATTTTTAATACATGTCCATCCTCATACTCTCTCATCCTCTTCCTCAGCAGTTACATGCAGTTAGCCATCATATGGTGTGTGTCTGTTGATACTCTAGTATTATTAATTTATGGCTGATATAAGGATTAAATAACATCTGCTTTTTAAGCTTCTGTTATTTTTTCTGGATTGAACGATTTAGAATTTTCCCATTTATAATTAAAATAATCTAAACACCAATCATGAAAGATCGGATCATTACTGCAAAAGGCTGAGTTCATATCTGTCTTGCCTTTTACTGTGGAAAAACTAACCATTGATTGATTTTCATTTATAATTAAGCCAATCTGTGCATTGTCGATCATTCTTCTCTGAACTATTTCCTTATTTATAAGAGTATGAAATTTCTCATGTTTTGATATATCATGTCTTTTCTTGGGTAAAACTGCATTATATGATAATATGTATCTTAATCTAACACCTTTTTCTATCGTTGGCATTACAGAGTCAATCAGATATTGTGGTACCTGTGATAGGATTGTGTATACATAACTTCTTGATGTACTAAATAGTTCTTTTTGATATTCAAAAACAGCTACTGAATTAGTTAGCAATTGAGAATTCACTAAAGAACCAACTCTTTGTATAAATTTTAGAGGAAGATCACCTAATGTATGGTCAGAAAAGTAATTTCTGTTTTTGGAAACAAAATCAAGAGATGATAATTGCATTAGTACAATGTTTCCAAAGGTAGTCAATGAAAAATATCCAGAACTAGAATCTTTTTGAATAAGTCCTGCCTTTAATAACCTATTAGTATGTCTGTGTACTTCTTGGACAATAATGTTAAGTTCTTTTGAAAGATTTGAAAGATTATTTTTATTATTTTTATTACTATTATTATCTTCCTTTAACTTGAATAATATTGACAGTCGTTCTGCATTTGCAACTTCAAATAATGTTTGTTCAATATTTCTAAATGGCTGACATGAATTATTTTGATTGTCATCGTCATAATAATAATTTTCTTCATTATTGCCTGAGGCCATATACATATAATCAAAATACATAGAGGGAGAGAATATACTAAAACATTTACGATCATTATCTTCTTCTTTCTCTTCTGAAGAAGAAGGAGAAGGATTCATAAATAGATTAGAAAATTCAGTTCTAATTTAGAAATTTCAAACCTACTACTGAATACTGGTTAATAGAAAGAGATTGATCAAATTGATTGAAAATGACTCATATAAACAACAACTCAACCATTCCTCATCAATTCAATAAAACAACCCAATGTCGATGCTGGTGGGATGGCGTTGCTAAGGCTTATAGAAAATGGTGGAAACAAATAGAAGAAAATGGAAATAGATTAGGATTAGGAGCACAGAAAGTCAGCAATAAATTGCTTGAGTTAGCAGAAATTAGACCAGGAGATCGTGTTCTAGATATAGCAACAGGTTATGGAGAACCAGCTATCACTGCAGCACAATGTGTTGGTTCAGATGGAAATGTTCTAGCTATAGATATATCTCCACAGATGTTAGAAATTGCAAAGGAGAGAAGCATATTACTAGGGTTACAAAATATAGAATTTAAGGAAGGTGACGCTGAAAGACTACACGATTATCTACTGCAATCTTTTTTTGACGTAGCTCTATGCCGATGGGGACTAATGTTAATGCCCAACCTAAATACTGTCTTGAAAAATATTCATAGCTCTTTGTTTCCAGGCGGACGATTTGCAGCTGCTGTTTGGTCTCATCCATCCAAAGTTCCATTGATCAGTTTGGCTATGAATACTGTAAGAGAACACCTTAAAATGCCTACTTTACTACAACTAGCTTCAATAGCAGCAGTTTCAGGTCCTTTTAGCTTAGCTGATGTAAATGCATTAGTGAATTCTTTCATCAAGGCAGGATTTACTAGAGTACACACTGAATCGTTGACAGTTTCCTTTCAGTTGGCATCGGCTGAAGATTATGCCTGTTGTACAAAAGAACTAAGTGCTCCAATTACTGCAATGTTATCGAATGAGACTGAAGAGAGAAAGGAAGAGATATGGAAAGCAGTCGCAAAGGAAGCGGCTAGAAAATATACAGATACTACTACTGGTTGTATAAGACTAGATAATGAAGTTATATGCATAGCAGGAAAGAAGAAAGAAAAAGAATAAAAAAGGTTATTATTATATGAAAAGCCCGAGGATATAAGACAATAATCTTGCAGCGACAAATCTCCCTTTCCCAGTTTATGCTTGTAATTATAACCCATAATAAGAATTTCTCACTGATTTTATGCTGCTAGGCTTGCAGCATTGATAAATCCTTGTAATCTTATAACTCCTTATGACTCCTAGAAGTAGTAATAATAATAAACCAAATAGAGAAATCACCGATCATGTTGCTGTTGTAACAGGTAGTTCAAGTGGGATAGGCTTTGAAATAGCTTTGATGTTGGCAAGGAGTGGATTTCATACCTATGCTACAATGCGTAACCTTGAAAAATCCAAGAAAATAACAGAAATAGCCAATACTCAAAAATTGCCATTGCAAGTTGTTCAGCTGGATGTCAATGATGATATATCTGTCAAAAATGCAATCGACAAAATAGTAGCAGCAAAGCACAATTTGAAACTAATTTCTTTGGAGTAATACGTGTAGCACAGCAAGTTCTTCCTGTCATGAGGAAGCAGAACAGTGGTGGCACAATAGTAAATATAAGTTCAGTTGGAGGGCGTATAGGTGTTCCTGTTTTGTCTGCGTATCAAAGTACAAAGTTTGCATTAGAAGCTCTAAGCGAATCAATGTCATATGAATTGGAGCCATTTGGAATTAGAGTAGTTATAATTGAACCCGGTTTTATCAGAACTAACATTATAAACTCAAGCACTTCTGCAGAAAAAGCTTTAGACCCAAAATCACCATATTTTCCACTGATGCAAAAGGTAAAGAACTACTTTAAATCAATGATGGAAAATGCATCATCCTCCCCACCAGAAGAAGTAGCAAAGGTTATACTACAAGCCGTAACATCTGAAAATCCACAACTAAGATACACTGTAGGTAATGATGCTGCTGCTATAATACAAGCAAGAATGAATATGCCTGACAAGGAGTTTCGAAAAATGGTAATTCAAAACTTTTCATTATAGATCTCCTGGTATGATAAGCGCACTAAGCGTCATAAGTCATGTGTCATAGTGTAGCCCGCCATGCTTTCTAAATATATCAATAAATTGCTTCCTCACCTGCACCATCACGTCACGATTCTTTTTCGGTAGTCGGCAGATGAACTGCTGGACAATACTTCCAATATCTCTCTCTTCCTCTATTTCCATTCCGTTTGATTTACTCATGGCTAATACTATACTAAATATAGTTAATAAGTATGTAAGGGAAAAAGTATAGTTCGGGAAAATGTCAATCAAGCGCAAGTTGATTAATACACAAGTTCGTATCATAATAGTGGCTTTCATTTGAAATTCTACATAGGCTCTTTTGGCTGGAGTTATTCCGCTTGGAAGGAGCCGTTTTATCCTTTTAATCTTGAGAATTGTGACTGGCTAACGTTTTATTCCCGAATATTTGACTATGTGGAGATTGATTCTTCATTCTATAGAATTCCCAATGGATTTATAGTTAAGAGCTGGTTTCAAAACTCCGAATAACTTTAGATTGACAGCCAAGTTCCCCAAAATAATTACGCATGACAAGCATCTGTTGGATGTCGAGGAGGATGACTCCAATTGTTACAACAGGCTTTCTTTATGTCAGATTCATAGGGGATAGAAGCATAGACGAAAAAACTTTAGAAAAATTCAAAGATAGAATTTCGGAAATGAGCAATTGGGCGGATGAATTAAAAAAAGTGGAAAAGGAAAAGGAAAAGAAAAGAGGTAGAAAAAAAAGTTAGTTTAGCGATGATTGCTGCCAATAACCACTAAGCAGGTTTTGGACCAGGAACAGCAAATCTATTTAGAAGTATGGTTGGTCTGCCGGAATTATCCTCGACAAATCAGCAGCCAAACAACAACAAGGACAACAGTCACAAATTAGCAACGCTCACGTACCTTTTAATGATCAGAATGGAAAACAACAAAGTATGCTCACAGATTTTATAGAACAAAGTAAAATGTGAGAGAAGTGAAGGAAAAGGGAAATAGCAAACTTACTTTGGAGTCATCACTGCTGCAATTTACCATAATCCCAAGTAGAATAGTAACTTGGTGTGATTTCTAAAATTATCATATTTCCTTTCTTTGTCTCATCTAAAACCCATTTTGCCATTGGATTTTCAAGGCTTTCCACATATCTAGTCATTATCTTCTCCGTAATAGGAATATTGTGATTAATGTCTTCATGGATTTTGACTTTTCCCTTGCCTCTAACTCCTTTGTATGGTGGATTGGGATTATCAATACAGTAGGAGAAAATATTCATTGTTGTTCTTAAATTATGAACTTTCTTAGAACTCTTTTCCGTTGTAATGTAGATTTTGTTAGAGTTCTTATCAAAGTAATATCCAGTAGGAATTACATTTGGTTCTCCTTTCCCATCCACCATTCCTAGGTGGACAAGTAATCGGCTGTTGCCATTATTATCTGCCATGAAGTTTTTCGCTTCTTCTTCTGTCATAGGAGAACCAACACCTGGTTCTGCATCAATTACTCTCACCATAGTGCCATTAATTACTTCTAAACTAATTAAAACATATTTGTTGAGTCTAGGGTCTCTGTGCGATAGCAGCGGAGTGTGATTAGCAGTCGAGGCCCCAAAGATATAGTGGAAGATATAAAATCATTATATATATATCCGTCTTTTTTCTCTTCTTCTCACTCGTATGCTGTGATAAGAGGAGATACTACACGGAACTTGTAGACAGAATATCTGAGATAAATGTTACACCAAATGGTCTTTTTCTGACGATAGAATATCTCTATATCTGTCCATCATCCTACTCCCTTCCATCCTTTGAAATAGGCCTCATATTCAGAGAATATGGGTTTAACCAGCCCTAATTGCATCATAAACTTGAGATCATTCCTTATTGCTCTATGCTCTACTATCTTTGCATCGTCGCCTATGGCATGTATGTGTACGGCTTCATAAGAGACCTTATTTCCTCTTGGAGGTATGAAGAAAAATTACCTCTATGTGGACTTTAGAACACGACCTATTTTTTCTAAAGTATTGCCCAGCATAAAGGAAAGTAAATAGTCACTAAACCTCAATTGCCTTATGCACTGCTCTTCTTCTTAGCATCAATGCAAACCCGAGCGAGACTGCTGACAGTAATGCTGACGTAATATACACTAGATTATATGAGTCCAGAGAAGGATACGACCCTTGAACTCCTTTGATCGTCTCGTGACTCTCCATATACACCCCTGCCAGTGCCGGACCTATGGCCATTCCTATAAACAACAAGAGAGCGCCCACTCCTACCGATATTCCGATGAATGATTTGGGCGATGACGATACGACGATGTTCCACGTTGCAGTAATTGTCATCGAGAGGCCGGATGCAATTATGGCCAGATTAGTAGACACTGCGATTTCTGTTGAGTGAAACATCAGTAGTCCGAGCGACCCGATCAGGCTGACTAGGGCACCTATGATGATAGGATTTAGTTTTCCTATTCGATTTATGATCAGTGGGGTTACGCTTGCAAAGACAAGGAACATGATCATGAAAGGTAGTTGAACATTTGCGGCGTCTACTGCATCCCCTCCAAATCCCAGTGGCATAGGGCTTCTTACCAGCTGCACTATAGCCGGGTATGCCATGAACATTGTAATTCCAGTGGCTATCAATATGATGTACGAAGGTAGGAGAGTCTTGTCTTTTAGCAATCTCAGGTCAACCAATGGCAATGCGATTCTTCTCTCTATGATGACAAAGACAGCCAATGAAATTACTGAAACTACAAATGCAACCCCAATCTGCGGCAGAGTCTCAGAGTTTATTCCGGTCTCTACGAGTGTCAGCGCCATGAGAAACGCAATTATTGTTGCAGAAAGCGCCAGCGCTCCCTTCAAGTCTATGGAAGACGCTGCCCGCTTTTTACCCATGTTCTCTTTAGTATTGACAGGAGCCGTTAATTGCCCTTTGTTTTCTTTTACGAATTTGGCAATCATGAATGTCACTGCGGCCGCAAATGGAACTATGGAGAAGAAAGTGGAATGCCATCCAAAGCTCTGGATGATGGTGGCTCCTGCCAAGAGGCCGACAACCGAACCTGCAGAATACATAGATCCAAACACTCCTACGGCGATCGCAAGCTTAGCTGGTGGAAACGTGTCCCTTAGGAGGCTGAAGGCTGCCGGGACTGCGGCCAAGCCCACACCCTGGATTATCCTGCTCGCTAATAGGAATGATATGTTGTCTGCAAAACCTCCGGCGGCTATTCCAGCCGCATACATCGTCAGTAGCACGAGTAATACCTTCTTTTTACCGTAGAGGTCAGATATTTTGCCAGCGATAGGAGTCATCACGGCTGCAACAAT
>JAJNBK010000425.1 GCA_021155845.1 Nitrososphaeraceae archaeon | reverse complement strand
GTGGAGCGAGCATCAGCCGTCTGCACAAGAAGAGAACGAGTATATTGAAGAGAATGGTTTTAAGGAATTTGGGAAGTGGCATTTAGGAATCGACACAGATGAAAAAGAAGATACCAAATGACGATATAAATTACCTTATAGCGATTTTGCCAAAGTACATCGCTGCGGAGTGCTTGCTGCAGAGAACAGAGCCGGACAATATAAATATAATGATATTGAACAGGCAGCCGCGCATCTGCATGGCATGATTGATGCAGCAAGAAAAGACGTCTAATACTATGCTTGTATCTTATAATGTAGAAAAATAACGCTTACGATAGTAAGATGTAATAATAAAATCTACCGTCTTAGCTATATGAATAAAAAAGGGATCTGTAAAAACTGTGGTGACGATATTATGGATGATAGCAATTCCAATGAGTTTTGTTCAGAGCAATGTAGAGTGGAATATCAATTGGAACACAATAGAAAATAAGATTGATTACGATTCTTCCACACACAATCTTAGTAAATTACCATCGTCTATTAGCAATCTGATACCCCCTACATACACAGACCCTCTCATCACATGAAAAGCCTAATGAGCGCATCTGTATTTAGCCGGTAATCTCATTTATTGCTGTATTTTTACTACTATTGTATTTAGATATTTCATGCGATACAAACAAATCATATTGTTATTTTAATGTATTATTGTGAAATGGCCTATTAACTTAATACTACATCTGTTGCATAAATTATTGCTTAATCTATAGCTGGGTATATTCTAATAATTTCATGGACATAGTGAAATACATAAGCACATTATGAACCAAACATTACATTATGCTTAATGCTTCATATTTTCAAGAAAAGAACTATATGTATATTATCAATTAAAAATTTGATACTAAATTTTTAGAATATAGTATCTGAAAGGTTTCCAAGAGTTATCATAACATTGTCTTATTTACTTTGAGTCTCTCTTTTAAAACGCTCCACTTCTTTTTGTACAAAATCTAGATGGAGTCTAATTTCTTCGTTAGAGAGTTCTAGTGCCCTTGTTCTTCTATGAACTTCTCTCCCTAAAAGACTACTCCATTTACTTAGAAATACAATTAAAAGTACAATTGCAACAGTAGCACCAGCAAGCAATGAAAATGTCTCTATTCTCTGTGAAAAAAGGATATCATTTAGTTTTGAATATATTTGTGTAGTTGGTTGAACGAACTGTACATAATATGTAGGCTCGCCATTTACGAGAATTGGATATTGTGTAGTTATTCTTTCTCCTCTTCCGTAATCATAAACAGCATAACCAGAATTTCCAGCTAATAGACTACGTGTAAGATTATTCAATCTGGGATTATAATTAATAAACTTTTGAGTATAATCACCAAAAAAGTTCTTTCCAACTAATGTTTTACTTGCACCATTGGCTAACATTATTCCATTTGTATCAAATACTACCAAAAATCGAGAATTAATATCATAAATATTTCCGTAATGTGCAAAAAATCCCTCAGTAGGTATTACTGATCCTACTACTCCTATATATTGTCCTGTCTCTACATTTATTATCGGATAGCTTATACCAATTCTATAATTACCATCCAATCCCATAAATATAGTTGAAAAGACTGGCCCCCCGGTCTTTTTTGCTTGAATTACGTATTCTCTCTGTGATACATTGCTACCTGTAAAAGTTTTTGCACCTTCTTTACTCAAGTCTATTGTTATTATGTTGTTTTTATTTACAACAAAAAGATGATCTACTATATTATCAATTTTTAAAAAGTTGGTTTGCATTAATGTTTTCGTTTTATTGCTAGTTAAATCTCCTTGCTGCAAATGTATTGAATTTGATAAACTCTCAAGCCTAGCTTCTACGAGAGATAGGTCTGAGCCAATATGCTGGGAAAGACTTCTTGTTGCCTTTTTTGATATTACTTTCTGTAATACCTTGAAAGTAAAAAAATAAACCATAAGAAATTGATATGATCAATACGATACTAATAATGGCAATTACTTTAGCTTTTCCATAGAATATGCTTTTAAATTTATGATTACTATTTTTTTTATACAATGAAAATATTATTATAAATTTGTTATCATTAATACCTTTCTGTAAAGGGTTTTAATAATAATAAAGTATGGTTTTACTAGTTAATCGCCTGTCAGCATTGTACTCTTGAAGGCACTGAAGGCACTATAGAACATAGGATTCTTCATCAACTATACTGTCAATCATTCCTAATTTAGTTGAGCTCATTAATCTTGGAGCCTTAAATCTTATTGTAGAGAGAATACCACTCCATTTTTTTTATTCCAAGCATATATATGGATCTCTGACTATGATTCTTCTGTTCGCTGTATAGATGATATTTGGTGTAATAGATGATATTTGGTGTAAAATGAGAACCACCTGGTTTTATTCTTGATTGTCTTGCAACAAGTAATACTTTTTCATCTGGATTTAATATTTCAGGTATTTTACTAATTTCTTCTAAATCATCACCATCATATGTAAGAGAATTTTTTTTAAATCTGGGTGGAGGATCTAGTGCAGAACTGGGGACTTCAATTAATCATAATGATAGGGGAACATTTACGCCAACATATTCGATAAACACACAATGAAAAACAGCATTAATGTCAGTTACATTAAACGTAATAACATACCAATTCTTTCAACATTTAAAATTCTGAAATCATATACCAGTAATCCTACCACTAACTCTAATATATTTGAAAGATCATTTACATCATGATTATAATATGAATTCTAAAAGATTGACAACAGCGATTATTATTTCTGGCGCCGTAATATTAGCAACTGTAATGGCAATGAGTGGAGCATCAATTTTTACAACTATGCAACACAACGCAAGTGCTCAGCCAAACAATGCTGGTTCTTCCAATATGATGACTGATACCATGATGAAACCAGGAAATATGACAATGACTATGGGCGGCGAAAATATCACTAGTTCAATTAACTTAATGAATATAATATCTAATGCTATTGGATCACAGATAAAAGTAAGCCTAAGTAATGCCACAGCAACAGCAGAGTCTTCAGTTGGTAATAATTCACATGCTATAGCAGCACACGTTGGAGATGTGAATGGATATTTAGTATACACTATCTTTGTATTAGATCCTAACATGAACTTTAATACAATCATAGTAGATCCAGGAAACGGTCAAGTCCTGTCAAGTAAGCAGATGTCAATGGAGGAGCATGCAATGATGCATAAAGGAATGATGGGTCCTGGAATGATGGGTCCTGGAATGATGGGTCCTGGAATGATGGGTCCTGGAATGATGGGTCCTGGAATGATGGGTCCTGGAATGATG
>JAJNBK010000097.1 GCA_021155845.1 Nitrososphaeraceae archaeon | reverse complement strand
CTTAGCCTTGGCAGCATCAGAGGATGCTACCGCAGATTTCATTGCGGCATACGGAGATGATTCATATCTATCCGCTGTCACATGCCTTCCACCTGAGCTAAATGAAATCGTTTCTGCACCACTAGTGTCTGTAATGTGGACAAGAGTATTATTATAACTACTGAAGATGTGAGCTACTCCCCATTTGTACTGAGTAATATCTTCTGTTTCTGAGGACATTAAGAGATGTATGTTTGTCATTGGAGTTATATGAATGTTAGACTACATTGATGAAAAATTAAGATTTCGCATATTCGTCCTATGCATCATATACATTGTCGAAAGAAATAGTTGTTATAATATTAGTAATGCATTATGATGACTGTAGGGCTCCCTGCATTAAATATAGATCTTAAATACATCTTAATGTATATCTTTCTGTCCTGTAATGGATTAAATTTGATTAAATTTGATCTATGGCCTTACTGTAGGTTAAAATTCTATGTCTAATAATTTGACTGTATAGATACAATCTTTTGACCGTAATATTCAATTTTTGTTAGTTTATCTACTATTGCTATATCATATACGTTATTTCATGCCTCTATATAGCATATTAATAGTATAGTTAGCAGGCCAAAAGGCATAAATCCATAGTTGAAAGGCTGAACAAATCTAGAATGCAGCACATTCTAAATTATTTCAATAATCACTATAGTGAAAGCTGTTATTAATATATTAGAATTCGAGATGAGTGACACAATTTTTGTCAGGAACAAAATCAAAGCATTGGAACTTGGTGAGACATATCTTAAATGTAATACAAAGATCATCTAGTTTATATGGATATATTTAATTTTGAAAATAAAAATTAAAATTCTTTTTATATCTGAATTCTTTAATTGTTTGATGTTGTTTGATTACTGCTTCTGACAAACCCAACCAACCAATTTCTGAATAAATTTGAAATTCAATTTGAGTTTCCTATTCAGATATACTATCGTAGGGATTCTAACTGAATAGATACTTGCATTAGCTTACATAAATTATAATCTTACATCTATGATGATCATTGCCTACTACATAAACTAAAATGTTATATTGAAAACAGAAAGTTACGGTTGGACATTATAGACATGTACTGGAAGAAGTATATTTTTTTCTTTTCATTAATTATGGCATAGAAAACTAAACTCGTTTAGAATTGCCGATAAAGTCAATAAAATTAAGTGAATTAGTATTCTGACATTCATATCTCCTTCTATTATATTGGAATGTGTTATGTTTTTTAGCTTGGATGAATGAAGTATATATAAGAAAAATTATGTTTACAGGCATCATCGAAGATGTTGTCGAGGTAAAATCAATTTGTAAAATTAATGACACGAACAAGAAAGCTGATGTCAAGCTAACATTATCCCTTGGAAAGATAAGTAGGGGTATGAAGGTTGGCGATAGCATAAGCATCAATGGAGCCTGTCTAACTATTACAAAGTTATCCAAAGGAACAGCTGATTTTGAGATAGTAGATGAAACTATCAAACGTACTTGTCTTGGTTTAGTCAAGAGTGGAGATAAGGTAAACATTGAGAGAAGCTTACGTCTACGTGATAGATTGGAAGGACATATCGTTCTCGGCCATGTAGATTGTACAGGGATAATTGACGAAATTATTACAACTCAGACAGGGACATATATGTGGATAAGAATTGAAGATAAAGAATATTCAGGCTCATTCGTATCTAAAGGATCTGTAGCAATAGATGGCATAAGTCTGACTGTAGTAAATGCAAAAGATGATAGAATTTCTATTGCTTTAATACCACATACACTGACCACTACCACACTCGGATCAAAATCTATAGGCAACAAAGTTAATATTGAAATAGATATAATTAGCAGATATGTAAATAGTATACTACCAAAAAAGTAGTATTTACTCGATTTTCAGTAAACTATATAACGAATTCTTGTTGAAAATTATTTAATTGTCTGCAATTGAAGAAGCAATAGATGCATTAAGAGATGGCAAATTCGTTCTCGTTCATGATGATAAAGGACGCGAGGACGAAATTGACATGGTAATGGCCGCTGAATATGTTAAACCGGAGAGTATTGCAACTATGAGAAATGACGCTGGAGGATTACTTTGTTTAGCTATTTCAAATGAAATCACGGCAAAATTGGGACTAGCTTATATGCACGATATAATCCAAAGCCTATCGAGCATTAATCCAATATTTTCAAAATTAACCGATGGAAAATCGCCATACGGCGACAAACCATCTTTTTCAATAACCGTTAATCACCGTGATACATACACTGGAATTACAGACATCGACAGAGCCTTGACAATCTCAAAGTTGGCAGAAATTTGTAAGAAAATAGATTCAGGCGGAATAGAGGAATTTGCAAGAAACTTTCGGTCGCCAGGTCATGTCCCAATTTTGATTGCTTCAAAAGGTCTGCTCGAAGAAAGGCGTGGACATACCGAGCTTTGTGTTTATTTAGCACAGATGTCAAAATTGGTGCCAGCAGTAGTAATTTGTGAGATGTTAGATTCCACCACCCATAAAGCGTTATCAGTAAACAAAGCAAAAGAATATGCCGATATTAAGGGTATTACATTATTGGAATCTGGCCAGTTGAAGACTCATGCCAAGGCGGCCTAATAATTTTTGAATAAAATTAGAATAGCAATAATAGTTTCAGAATTTAATAGCGACATTACTTTTCAAATGCTGAATAAAGCAAAAGATCAGGCACAAAAAATCAAAGCAGATATACGTTACATTTGTTTTGCTCCTGGTTCATTTGATATGCCATTGTTAATTGAAGAGCTTTTAAAAAAGAACGATGTAGATGCTGCTGTTACATTGGGTGCTGTAATAAAGGGAGAAACATCTCACGATGATATTGTTGCAGAAAATGCAGCCAGGTTGATTGCAGACTTGTCTTTGAAATATGGCAAGCCGATTGGGCTTGGAATTACTGGTCCAGATATGACCCTTGAACAGGCAAAAGACAGAATCGATATAGTACCATTGCGTGCAGTAAATGCAGCAGTTAACATGGCAATGAGAATTAAAAAATTAAAAGAAGTAAGGTCACAATTGGGAAGAACAGAGACGATTATAGATTGACAATACAAATTACTATTATCAGAATTGAAGGATATGGACCGTGGACTCTTACGCTGGGTACAGATAGAGAAGCGCAGATTCAAATGCTGCAGGCAAGAATTTATTATGATGTACAGAGATTGTTCTCACAAAAGGAGTGTCTCGTATATTTAAATAGATTCGATGAGTATTTCGCAATAACTAACGGTCTTTCACTAAAGGACCATAAAGATCTTCAGAAAGAGATAGCAACTCTATACAAAAACCTTAAGATATCAATGACTATTGGAAAAGGCAATACATCATTTGAAGCAAATGTAAATGCTTACGAAGCAAGGAAGGCAGGCAACCTTATAGATAGAGAAACAAGAATTTTTGGACAAACTATGTCTTCCTCCCCGTCTTTAAAAGCTTCATCATCTACCACAAATTCTAACTACTCTGAATCTGCACATATAATGCATATTGACATTAATGGTTCTGAAAAGATTAGCTCTAAAATGTCGCCATATGAAATTACAGCATTAGTAATGAAGCTCTATGCTAAGTTATCAGAAGCATTTCTCAAAAAAGGAGCAATGACATTTTTTCTTGGAGGAGACAATTTCATGGTTATATCAAATAATATAAAAAAAGAAGATGCCGAGATAATTATTAGATCTGTTGCTAATGATATAGGTATAACATTGAATTGTGGAATAGGTATAGGAAGGAACGGGAGAAAAGCTGCTGAGGCTGCCACCAGAGCACTGGATACCATTAGAGATTTGAGAAATGAAGGAAAAATTCAGCCAATATATGAAATACAATGTCTATAATAATCGAGAATGCAAGCTTGTTGCTTGGAAGTGATCTAACTTTTGTTAACAATGGTTTTATTGAAATCGGAAAAAATGGAATAATAAAGAAAGTTGGAGATGGAAATTATCGTGGGATTATCGATAAAGAAAGAAATACTATAGATTCAGAGGGATTTATGATAATACCCGGACTTATTAATGCCCATACACATATCGGAGATTCAATTGGTAAAGATTTCCTTATTGATTCTGGGCTAGACGAAAGAGTTCATCCTGTTTTTGGAGCAAAAAGGAATATTTTGCAAAAAACTAGACCGGATCACCTTAAGATGTTCATTAGAAGCTCAGCCATA
>JAJNBK010000096.1 GCA_021155845.1 Nitrososphaeraceae archaeon | reverse complement strand
TCTAAAGTGCGGCAAGGCATTTGATGAAAAGACTATTGATGATCCAGCCGCTGAAAAATATCCTTCTTGTGCCGATTGTTGGAAAGAATGGACAACTCATGCGGTAATGGTTATGAATGAAATGCGATTAGATATGTCTTTACCAGAACATCGAAAAGTCTTACGCAAATACGAAAAGGTCTTTTTTGGACTGGAAAAAGGAGAAAGTGAATTGCAAAAGAATCCTGACAAAAAACCCGAGCCTTAGCTAATCCTATAGAATTTCGAGTTTTTGTAAGGTCGATCCGGGAATCGACTTAAGAATTTCATTTCTATTTGGAAATAGGAAAAACACCTCTTTTAAGCAGTCTGATAATTTCTCCTTATTTCTGTTTTCAAGTTTTAAGAAGACATCAATCAAAGGTTGAATATTTAATTTCTCAAAAAAAGTAGGATTCGAGAGAAAAAATTCACAATAGATTCTAAAAATTTCAGTTACTTTAACGCTTTCTAGCTCTGCTAAAATATGCAGCCATGTTTTTATTAATGGATATAACTTGGTCGATTCGACCGAGCAAGTTCCTCTTAGGATCAGAGATATTGTTTCATATTTGTCGCGTTCGCTCAGTGAATGGAATTCGTGGAGTTTTTTTAAAATAATTGGCTTTCTTAAGAAGTCCGGAAGGTTCGAAACTATTTGAAGAATGTCACGTGAAGCGTTTTGATCGAATGACAACAATTTTAAATCCTGTAGATCATTATAAAAGCTTAAACAAACGTAAAACATGATATTCTAGCAAAACTAGAATTAAATACCCACTGCTCAGAACGGATTTACATGCCATGTATTGTAATAGTTGGAGGATTCTATGGAGATGAAGGCAAGGGAAAAGTAATAGCATATCTTGCTAAAAAAGATAATTATTCAATTGCTGTTAGAGGTGGGGTAGGGCCCAACGCAGGGCATACATTCGTTGATGAGGGTAAAATGTACAAGGTTAGAATGCTACCCAGTGCCGCCTTAAACCGCTCGACGCGACTGCTGCTAGGTGCCGGTGTTTTGATCAATCCCGAGATATTATTAAAAGAAATAGAAACATTCAATGCAAGTGATAGGACGTTCGTCGACACACAGTGTGGCATAATTGATCAAAAACACATAGAAAAGGATAATCTAGAAGACCATCTTAAAGGCTTTATAGGCACTACAGGAAGCGGAACAGGTCCAGCAAACGCTGATCGTGCTTTTCGACTCCTGAAACTTGCTCGAGAAATTGATGTGCTATCTTTATATCTTGAGGATGTGAGCTCCTCTGTTAATTTTGCCTTGGACAATAAAGAAAATGTGATCGTTGAAGGTACACAAGGCACATTTCTATCTCTGTATTACGGTGAATATCCATATGTAACGTCAAAGGACGTAACTGCGTCAGGAATATGTTCCGACGTGGGTATTGGTCCAAAAAAAGTGGATGACGTACTTGTTGTATTCAAGTCTTATGTCACACGTGTTGGAGGAGGTCCATTGCAAGATGAGGTTAGTCGTGAGGAAGCAGAGAAAAGAGGTTGGCTCGAATACGGAAGCGTAACAGGCAGAGAGAGAAGATCTTCACCATTTGATATGAACCTAGCGAAGAAAGCCATAAGATTGAATAGCGCCACGCAGCTAGCAATTACTAAGCTCGATGTCATTTTTCCAGAAACTAGCGGTATAAGGGAGTTTAACAAGTTATCAGAAAAAGCAAAAAAATTTATTCAGAATATAGAGGCCGAGACTGGAGTAAAGGTAATACTTATAGGAACGGGCGCAGAATTGAATGACATAATAGATCGTCGTATTTAACCAATGAGAGCACGCCACATAGAACTTGATGTTAAAATATTATATTATATTATCCTATTGAGACTTCCTTTTTGCAACCAATTTTTTTAGCAAATCTCTGTTTGATCTCAATTCATTAAGTAGCAGTTTTTTATCTCGAAAATCTAGGTGACGGAGAACAGATTTCAATCGTTTGATTTCATAATTATCATCCTCTGGTTTCATCGGTATCTTTCTCTTGCTTAAGTTTTTGATATTGCTTTTCTTATATCTTGCTTGTCGCTTTGTTTCAACATTATTGTAACTTAATTTCAAAACTAAGATTGCATATTCTATATCGATATAAGCGCGCCATAACGACAAGGAGTCATTATTGTCATCTGAATCATAACTATTAAGATTTGTTATTGCATCGTTTAATAAAGAATGAATCTTACTCTCGACATCGAAGTCATTCAATCTTGTCGTTGTTGTTCTGGCTAAAAAATCCCTATTATGTACAATTATCTGATATGAAAGATTTCGGCAGATTAGTATGTGCCTTAGAACGCGCACCTTTACCAGCGTTCTCATTGATGTTGAATAATGAATATATCTTGGCAGTTCAGACTGATTTCATCGATGGTAGGCCAGTAATTTATTTTGTAAATAGTCCACAACAGCGAGACGGACAATATCTTGCCTATAGAATTATCGGAGGGATCGAAGAAGTTACGGTGGTAGACTTTGTAGCCAATCCTTCTTTTGTTTATTCTCCTATTATAAATATAGAGAAATTCCCTTCTGCTCTAACAAAAATAGCGCGCGTGCAAAAAAAATCAGGTTATTTAGCAATAAGATTAAAGGATCTTTCTAGTCTTGCAAAAGTCGCTGCTTATAAAACGATATATGACGAACCACCATTACCTTTGTTTCTTTTCAAAGACAGAACTGGTGCTCAGACTATTGTTAATGAGAGTGATGCAAGGCTTGTAATAGGAGCTACAATGAGTCTAAGCGAATCTGACACTATATCTTATTTCTACTATGTCATTTTAGATGAAGAACCAAAAGATCCTTTTTTACGATATTCTAGCCAGAGAATAGAACAACCTTCTTTTTCAGGAAGGTTAGATGAGCATGGATATATTTATCTCAAATTGATTAGATTAGCGCATACTCATCCGCTGGTGGGAATTAACGAATAAATCAAATTCATATCGTAATAGGATCATTATGAGTTCGAGAAGTAAAAAAAGTCGTATTATTTTAGCTCTTGATGCGACTCCAAGAAAAGGTCTAAAAAAATTTATTAAATCTACAATCAGACTTTTGGAGCATCATATCTGTGCAATTAAAATAAATTATCATGTTATATTGCCACTTTCTCTTTCTGAAATAACCGAGATAAATAGACTTGCCCACCATTATGGTTTAGTATCTATTGCAGATTTAAAATTAAATGATATCAAAAGCACCAATAAAATCGCTATAGATTATCTATCAATGATGGAATTTGATGCGGTAATAGTAAATCCATTTATGGGAAAAGACGAATTGAGATTTGCATCAAAGCAGGCTCATAAAATTAACTTTGGAATTATTGCTCTAGTCTATATGAGTCATCCGGGAGCAGAAGAGAGTTTCGGTATCGATGTGTCTGCGAACAAACAAATTTCTGGGAGTCAGCAACTAACCCAGCTGTACAAGATATTTTTTGATTATGCGTGTAAATCCCATGTCGACGGCATTATAATTGGCGCCACGCAGGACAAAATCTTAAATGAATTATCTGGTCATAAGGGATTACCAATCTATTCCCCAGGGTTAGGTAAACAAGGCGGCGACATAGCAAAGGCTGCTAATAATGGCACAAATTTTTTTATTATAGGCCGCTCTATAATTGAATCCAAAGACCCCTTAAATGTTGTTAAAAAGATACAACGAGAGATTTCAAATAACATATAGAATTATGGAGAATTTTTTTCTAAAAATAATTTAGCCTCTACAAGCACATTTTTCGCATTTTTATAAGTGAGTAAAGCCAAAGCTTTCTCATATGCTAGCCACGTATAAGCATTATGTTCGTACGATAATGTAACTTCCCTTCTACTAGTCCTAGCTAAAAAGAAGATAACTTCTTTTTGAATTAATCTTTGATTACGCCTATAGTGATATTCTATTTTGTTTCTAAAACCTTTGAAGAATTCCACATCGTATATTCCAGTCTCTTCTTGTATTTCTCGACGTGCTGTTTGTATTTCATCCTCTCCATTTTCTATATTTCCCTTTGGAAAATCCCAATGTCCAGCGGCATAATTTAATAGTAAATACTCTATTTTGCCTACTGTACTATCCAAGGAAAATAGTACTGCACCAGCAGAGCGTTCTTCTCGTATCATTTCTTTCTCATTCAAACAAATTTTGACTAACATTTTATACTTTTCAGATCTTTAGTCACTTCTATATTCATCCGTATCTTCATTATTTGATCCTTCCAAATCTTTATTTTTATCAATAACTGGCTCCATAAAAGGTGAAGGTGCATAATCATGGATATCTTCCCATTCCTCCCTTGTTAACCAATAACTACAATACCATTTGTGCGTATCTTCATTATAATCGCCATGAACAGGCATATTCTATAGTAATTTTTTTATAATTTGTAACTAATAAATGATGCCAAATAATATCAGTTATAGCATATTAGACAGAATCATCTTCCGTATCGCCTTATTCTGCGTTGATATGTCCTAATCGCTCTCATAAGATCAATTTTACGAAATTCTGGCCAAAATACGTCCATAAATACTAATTCACTATATGCACTCTGCCATATCAGAAACCCACTAAGACGCTTTTCTCCTGACGTTCTTAATATTAAATCGGGTTCTGGCTGAGGCAAATGAGAAGTGTATAAGCAAGATTCAATTATATTTTCATCTATATCATCTATATCTAATTTACCAGACTTGGTCATCGTTGCAATTTTTTTTATGGCATCGACAAGTTCTCTCTGTCCTCCGTATGCAACGGCTATATTTAAAAACATCTTATTATAATTGGTAGTCTCCTGCTCTAACTTGCTCAGGATTTCTTGAAGAGGCTTGGGCAATATTTCCACATTTCCTATTGCCTTGATTTTCATTTGCCGCCTATGAATTCTCGAATCCTTGTATAGTTTTTCTAATTTATTTTCTAACAATTTATAGATATTATCAATCTCTTCTCCTTTTCTTTCCAAGTTCTCATTTGACAATACGTAGAGAGTAGTTATCTTAATTCCAAGATCATGGATCCAATTCAAAAGCTCTTCTGCCTTATCTGCACCCATCAAATGACCATTTTCCGTACCAGCGAAATGGTATCTTGCCCACCTTCTATTTCCGTCTAGGATGATTGCAATGTGATTTGGAAGTGAATTCCTTATGATCTGTGATTCAAGTCGTCGTTCATAGAGGCTGTAAAATCCACTACGTTTAAAGATCGTTTCTGCAAGCGCTCTGCTAGGAATGTCCTGTATCTCCATCGAAGTACATCCTTAACTGTTTAACGACGATTTTATTGTTTTTATTTACATTCTTATAGATCTCGATATCAATGTTTGATAGTCTCACCGCCTTTTCTATTTCTAAAATATTGAAATAAGAAAGTCACAGCCACCAATGTTATAGCCAATCCAACAAGGAGTGAGGAGATTAAGGTAAATGGACTAGTGCCTTCAGTTAATATAGATGTAAACTGCAAAATTGGAATGTACAGCAAGCTAAGGACTACTAGTCTAAGAATATCTGACATGATCCTTATACTTCCTTTGAACCAATTGCTCAACAAATTTCCAGATAATATGGTGGCAATACCAATCCATAGTAGTGTAATTGTACCGTGGGCAAAACTTCCGACTATTATTCTATTACTAATTATTTCCGCTGGACTCATATTTGGAGTAACGGCTTCAGGTGGTATACTTGAGAATCCATTTGCCACAGACACTAAAATAATTAGGATACCTGCAAAAATTGAGAATATTCGAATAAAAGCACTTGGAGTCGGTCTATCAAGAGATCCCAATGCTTTATCTATATCAAAAGCACGAATTATGAATGCACTACCAAGTATACTCAAGACAATGGCTATTGCCTCTTTTGTCAGTCCTAACACAGTAGCAAGACCAGTTGCAATTAATAGTGCTCCCGGGACGCCTAAGAAAAACTTTGAATAACGAGGATCGAAGACGAGCATTTTGATATACCTACCTAGAACGGCATAAGAGTATTCAACACTTCTACTTTGTTTTATAACAATCCTCTGAATTGACATGATGGGCAGTATAGTTTGTATAATTGGAATTACAGTCTCATCGTCTTCGCCATCAGAGACAATTACTGCAGCATCTGCCTTATACTTGTTAAGAATGCCATCTATTTCCAATCCTATTTTTTCATCAGCTTCAATTCCACGATTAAATTTCCCTGCCACTACAGCAACTTCTGAATCATAGCCTTTGCGTAATAGTTCTTCATAAGATTTAATTGCCGCAAATATAGCATTTACGTCAGAATCTTCAGGGTCTTCAATTGCAAGCCTAATGCCAGCATCTATACAGGAATCTCTTCCAACAATGGGAGTTTCTATACTACCCTTAGAGCCTATATCATCATCCCTATCTATACATAAAACAAGAATTTTATTGTGTCTTGTAAAGGATTTGTATACATTACTATCAATTGGATGAATCTCCTTTTGATAATTATCAG